>JANLUE010000037.1:0-1709 GCA_031363325.1 Gemmataceae bacterium | reverse complement strand
CGGCGGTGTCTTCGGGCGCAATGCTCGAAGACACCCGTCGATATGGCGAGCGCGTTATTTGTTGAGAATTCTTCACCGTTCGTGCGATTTCGCGTACAACGTCGCCAACTCTCTTTCTCTCCTCGCCAAACTCGTTCGTCAATCGGGGAACCCAAATGGCTGCCACTCGGCGAGGCTTCACGCTCATCGAATTGCTCGTGGTCATCGCGATTATCGCGATCTTGATCGGCCTGTTGCTGCCGGCCGTGCAAAAGATTCGCGGGGCCGCGCAGCGCATTCAGTGCGCCAACAGCCTCAAGCAGCTGGGCTTGTCGGCCATGAACCACGAGTCGTCGTACGGATATTTTCCGGTCGGCTGGCAGGCCCCGAACGCGACCGGCACCTGGTCGAACCCGGCCCTGGTCGCCAGCGACCTGTCGGCCGACGCGCCGATCCCCGGGCCCGGTCGTTTCACCAATCTGTACGTCGAACTATTGCCGTTCTTCGAGCAAGACAACTTGCAGAAGAAATGGGACTATTTCAACAACGCGAACAATCTGGCCGGCGGTAGCGCGTCCGTCAGCGGGCAAGTCATCAAGATTCTGCTCTGCCCGGCGAGCCCGTTGGCCAGCAAGCAGGTTGCGGTCGTGTCGGGCAATTCGTATGGACTTAACAGTTATGGCGGCGTGGCGGGCATCAAGTCGTTTCGGGCCTATAAGAACACGAGCACGCACGTCATCAGTAACGATGGCATTTTTTACATCAATAGTCGCACGCGCATCGCCGCGATCACCGATGGAACGAGCAACACGGCCATGTTCGGCGAGCGCTATCACAAAGACTTGAACTTCGATCGCATGTATACGAACTTCCCGATCGTCGGCTGGAGCGGCTGGGCCTGGTGCGATCAGCCGAACGCGATCGGCGACTACCTCGTCGGGGCCGCCCAGCCCGTCAACTGGCTGATCCCCGATACGGCCACCGGAGCGAATAGCTCATCGAACCCCTGGGTGCAACTGCGACTCTCGACGATGGGCAGCGGCCACTCGGGCGGCGCGAACGTCTGCCTCGGCGATGGCTCGGTCCGCTTCCTGCGCGACACGACCGACCTGGCCACTCTGCAAGCACTGATGACTCGCGAGAAGGGGGAAGTGTTCAATTTGGAGTGAGGGAAATGCTTTCCATTCCCTCAAGGTTCAATGCCCTTCGCAATAGAAGTCGCGCTTTTTCAATTCGACTTGCTGAACGCTGCGCACGGAGCCATCGCAGAAGGCGACCTGGAACACGCCCATGTGCCGCCACACCGGATAGTGAATCGGGTCCTCCGGATTGAGGAACGGCTCGGCCGGGACGGCGGGGAGGCCCGGCGGGGCCAGGCCGCACGCCGGGATGCCGCCGTGGTCCCAGGCCAGCATCACGTTGCTGGTCCCATTGTTGATTTCGATGAGCCGTTGCCCGCCGGGCCCGCCCTGGACGCCGTTCATCGCGTAGCTATTCGTCAGGCGGCGACCGATCGTCGGGCCCGGCCGTCGATCCACGCCCCCGGGGCACTGGAAGTTGCTCGCGTTGCCTTCGACGTACGGGCCAATTTGGCCGCGTGGGAACGCAACATCGATCGGATCGGTGAGCGTCGCGCCGGGTCGATTGTCGTAGGCCCCCCACCACAGTTCGTTCGGACCGCTCGAATCGTAGACCGAGGCGAGCAGCGCACAGTTGCCTTGCGGCAGGTC
>JANLUE010001483.1:0-1280 GCA_031363325.1 Gemmataceae bacterium | reverse complement strand
GGCTCGATCGACGCGCCGGCCTGAAACGTGATCGTCCCCGACGAGAGTTCCGGGTTCCGCGAAAGCGTGGCGTCCGGGTCGACCGGTGGTCGCGTGACGGTCGAGTCGGGTGTGGGCGGGGGCTGTTCGTGGGGAGTCATGGGGCAGCATCGTTGGATGGGATTCGCGATGCGAGTTTAGCCGATCGCGATTGGGAAGGGAAGGGTTGGCCGCACGGCCGAAAGCAATGAGTCGATTTGCGCGCGACGCGCTTGGCTCGGTCCAACCGCCGCCGCGCGGTGAAAGGTGAATCGTTGGGCCCTTCGCCCTACCATAACCTGGTCTCCCCGTCCCGCCGGCCCGCAACATGCATTTGGCTTCGATCTTCGCCGTGCTCTTCACGACGCCCCTGGCGGCCCTGGCCGTCGCGGGTGGGGCGGCGGCGGTACCGATTGTCATTCACCTGTTGAATCGCAAGCGGTACATCGTCGTCGCCTGGGCGGCGATGCGGTTTCTGCTCGCCGCGCAAAAGAAAAACGTTCGTCGGCTCAAGCTCGAACAGTGGTTGCTCCTCGCGGTGCGGACGTTGGTCGTCGTCTTGCTGGCCTGGGCGATGGCGGCCGTCATGCCTTGGTTCGAGCCCGTTTGGCAACGGCTGTTTCCCGGCAACGCGCTGTCGTCGCCGACTCAAGGTCGGACTCACAAAATCATTGTCGTTGATGCGTCGTTCACGATGGCCGCCCGCCGGCCGGACGATGTGACCCGCTTCGACACGGCCAAGGCGCAGGCCAAGGAGGTTCTCTCGCGAGCGTCGGCGGGGGACGGGTTCAGTTTGATTCTGCTCGCGTCGCCCGCTCAAGTGATCGTGGCCGGGCCAGCCGACGATCGCGACAAGGTCGCCCGCGAGATCGACGAACTCAAGCTTCCGCACGGCAGCGCCGATGTGCCCGGCGGGTTGCACGGGATCGCGGAAATGGCGAACAAGCCGCTCGGCAAGTACGCTCGCCGCGAAGTGTACCTCGTCTCCGATCTCCGGCGCTCGACCTGGCCCATGCCGGCCACCGAGGTTAAATCGACCGAGGCGACGGGTTCATCCGGCACGGCCGAATCGTGGCGCAAGATTCTCGGCGGGTCGCGCGTGATCGCGATCGACGTGGCCGGCCGGGATTCCGAAAACGTCGCGGTCACGGGGCTCACGCTCGGCGACGCCTTGCCGCTCGTGAACACCGATCTCGCGATTCAAGCGACGATCCAGAACCACGGCCGGTCGGCCCGCGACAAGCTCGTCGTCGAGTTGCTGG
>JANLUE010001431.1:0-3752 GCA_031363325.1 Gemmataceae bacterium | reverse complement strand
CGCGGACGCGCTCGGCTCCGTCCAACCTCCGCCTCGCGGCTAACGAAATTAACTTCTTTGCAAATCGTGGACAATTGTGGACATTTTGGGACATTTCGCTCCCTACGCGAACTCGCCGTGCAGGAACCAGGCGCGCTCGGCCGGCGTGAAGAACAGCCAGAACCGTTGGCCCGTCGACGTTTCGACCACGAAGTAATCCCGGCGGACGTCGCGGCCACGCCACCAACCGGTCTCGATGCGCTCCGGGCCGCGACCAAATGACACTCGATGGGTGCGGTCGCCGTGGCGGAACTCGCGCGGCCAGGTTCCCGGCATTACGTTCGGGACGATCAGTCGCACCGGTTCGCGATAGAGCACCGTCGGTCGTGGCGGGGCGCGCTCCAGTTCGATTGGCATCGTTGGGCCGGCCCCGACGAACGGGCGGAAGCGAATCGCTTTCTCGGGCTGATGGTCGGGCACGCGCTCGGGTCGGCGAACGGCTTCACGGCCCAGGCGGTTGCTCAATCGTTCGATCAGGCCGTTGAATTCGCCGTCCCGATCGGTGTTGGACCGCTGGCCGAACAGATCGACCGGGGCGAGTTCGAGTGCGCCCGTGCCCACGACGCGAATCGAGATGTCGCTCACTTCCTCGGTCAGGCGAACGCGTTCGAGGTTGAGGCGCAACAGTTCGTACAGTCGCTTTGGCTCGGTCGTGGGGCGAACGAGGCCGACCGGCAGCTCGGTTCGTTCGCGGTTGGTCATGCGGAACGAACAGATGAGCCGTTGGATGCCGACGCGTCGAGCCACGACCCGCTTCACCGCCAATTCGAGCAACTGTTCCAGAACGGGTTCGATCGCGAGCCGATTGCCCGTCGGCGGCTCGAACGCCCAGGCGACTTCGATCGGCTCGTCGATCGTCTCGGGGCGAAGGCCATCGGGCACTTCGCCGAAGGCCCGGTCGAGTTGTCGACCGACTTCGGGCCCGAACCGCGACGGGAGATCGGCGCGGGGTAGGGCAAGCAACTGTTCGATTCGCCGTATTTGAAAGCCGGCGAGCAGGGCGACGACTTTTGGCGACAGTCGCAGCGCTTCGATGGGCAAGGGAAGCAACGCATCGCGATGTTCGCCGGGGGTGACTACGCGGACGAACTTCGAGGGTTGCGCGAAATGCGCGATCGCCCAGGAGGCACCGACGGTATCGGCGATGGCCGACCGGGCGTAATAGCCGAGCCGTTGCAGTTCGCCGACGGCGGTTTCCGCGAGGCCCCGCTCGCCACCGAAGAACGGACCACAGCCATTGACATCGACGATCAGGCTATCGGGTTGCTCGGCGCCATCGAGCGCCGCCCACGGGCCATAGCGCTGGCACTTCAGTGCGAGTGTTCGCAACGCTTCGAGGTCGGCCGTCGGATCGGCCGGGTCGAACTGGATGGGCGGTTTGCCCGAGCCGATCGCGCGGGCTTCGGCGAGTGGCAAGCCGATTCGCACGCCGCGTTTGACCGCGCCGGGCGAACTCGCGACGATGCCGAGCCTACCCCCCGGTAAAGGCGAATACAGGGCCAGGGGTCGTTTGCCATTGGGCGGATTCGCGACGCGATGGCGTTGGATCGGCCAGTGCGGGAACCAGAGACACATCATGCGATTCATCGTCCAGCTCCAGTTCGACCGATCGACCAACTCCCGTCCGGGTGCGAAACGCCTCGACCTTGAACCGCCAAGCGAAGTCCGGGGCGCGAGCGGTCTGGGGTTCGACGAACAGGCGCACGCTCGCCCAGGAGGGTTCCTTCTTCGCCTCGGCCGGTCGGAACAGGAAACCGACCCCCCCGCCGGCCTCGGACGCCAGCTGTAATCTCCGAAAATCCCGGTCGCCCAGTCGCGTCGGCCGCGCGAAGACGATGGCCGATGTCCGAAGACATTGCTCGAGCGTCCACAGGTGTTCACGACGATCGCCCGGGCGAACGACGACCAGCGAGTCGAGTGGCACACCAAGACGCTCAGCGGCCGGCGGATAGAAGGTGCCGTCGCCATCGAGAACAATCACCTTTCCCTCGGCGGGCCGCAGACTTGCGGCGACGGCCAAGGCCAGGAACAGCGAGCCGGCCCCCGGCCCCGGTGCCAGCCATTCGACGAGTGACCCCGGCGGCAGGCCGCCGTCCGGGAACAGTTGGTCGATGGGCGTGCGTGTGGGCCGGCCAGTGGCCGGTGCGGGGCGATGGGCCTGCTCGAGCGAGCGCATGCGTTCGCGCAGGTCGAGCAAGAGTTCGGGCGTGCGCGTACTCATCGCCAAAGAGATAAATTTGTACACTGATTTCCGCAAGCCCACGCCGTCGGAATTATGGAAATGATTCAGGAGAAGGTCGTCGCCACGTCACACCCCAAAGATTTCCCGCACGTTGTCTCTCAGCAAGCGCTTGCCCAAGGCGACGGCCTCGGTCTCCGAGAGTCGGCCCGGGCGGACGAACTCGTCGGCGAGCGCGCCGGCCAGGACGCGGCGGTACATGTTGTACTTTGGTAGTACGAACTCCAACTTGTACGCGTCCGAGTAGTAGCCGATGAGTTTCGTTTTTGGAACGGCTTGTAGTCGCTCAGTCAAGTCGGACCGCAGATAGGCCGGCACGTTCGAGTACCACCAGTGCCCGTTCGGCAAGACGTTGGGGAAGATCCACGAATAGGCCACGAGTTCCTGGTTTTGGCCGCTCGTCAGGACGGAGATTGGGAACTTCACTTCGGGGAACGCGTTGAACAGCGTCTTGTATTGGTGCAGTGATGTCCGACGGTCGAACAGGTCCTGGCCCTGATAGACACCGTTTTCGTAGACCCGTCGATTGACGCCGATCATCAGATCGAACGGCAACTCGAACTCGCGACAATGTTCCGCGAGCGTCCAGAACACTCCGAGGGCGACCGCCGCCTGGGGCGACACATCGGCGGCCCCGGCCGTGCCGGTCATCGTCCGCGCGAGTTGCACGCCGCCGAACACGGCCTTCGCCAACGTACTCTCGCGCGCGACGGCCTGAACCGCCCGATCGAACTCCGCGTCCGGGATGCGGAATGGCGTGAACTCTGGCGGCAGCGAGATGGCGCAGGCCTTGGCCCCCCGCGCCTTGAACCGGGCGAAGAGCTTCCACGTCGCCTTCCGCAACGATTGCGCATCTCCAACTTCGACACCCGTCGCTTCGGCGAGCCGTTCGCGAATCCGCGGCTTGTCGAGATGGAACACGAGCGCATCGGTCCGCAGGCACGGCACGAACTTCTTCACGTCGAAGTCGTTGAGCGGATCGTCGAACTCGTTGGTCAGGAAGATCGCTTCGAGCTTGGTCTTCTCGAAGACCTGCTTCTCCCAGTCCGGTTGAGCGAAAGTCCGTTGAGCCGAATCAAACAGGGTATCGGCGTCGGCAACGGTGATGCGTTCGCCCTGGAAGCCGAGAAAGGTGCGGGCGATTTCGAGGAACCAGGCGTACTGGGCCGTGTTGTCGAACCGGCCCATGTGCCCGACGATGGCTCGCACCCGATCGCGCGCGGGCACGTCCTTGCCGAGCGGCTCGTGGCTCATGCCGGCCGAGTGTGCGAGTTCCGTGTAGTAATGGTACCCCAGGATGTCGTCGAGCGACCTCGACGCGGCCGCGAGCGGATCGATGTGAGAGTGCGGATCGATGAGCGGGATGTCGCACAGCGCGGCGAACAGATCGCGGGAGAGTTGATCGGTCATGGCACGGCCCAGTGGGTGGTACTGGGGCAGTGTATGCGACGGAGCCCCGGCCTCGAAGCCATCG
>JANLUE010001395.1:0-5857 GCA_031363325.1 Gemmataceae bacterium | reverse complement strand
CGCTCGGTCGACGCGATCGACCCGGCGAGGCGACGCACTTCCGCGACTTCCCGGATAACGCATTCGTTCTTACTGGCGGGGGTAATCTGCCCTGGTTCGACTACGAAGGCTATCGCAACCAACTCGTGCAACGCGGCCGATGGCCCATCGCTGATCGGCTGCCTTTGGTGGGTGAATTCGTCTAAAGCAAGTCAACGGGAATGCCGTTGAACGCCGCCAACTTGATGTCCTGGGTGAACAAGCGATCGCATTGATGGACCGTCGCGGCTGCGAGGTGAATGGCATCGGGAGTTTTGAACCTGCCGGAGGCGCGAATTCGTGCCGCCTCGTCAAAGACGTATGAAGTCAACGGGACAACTTCCGCAAGCGCGAACGCCCTTCCGAAATCGGCAACCAATGCGGTGTCGCCGTTCTTTAGCGGGCCAACCAAACACTCCATACGAACAAGATCACTGATTACGACTTGAGCGCGTTGCGTCGCAATGTAGTTGAGGATTTGTTGAGCCTGCGGAGAGATGTTCTCGACGTGGTAAACCATGATGCTCGAGTCAAAATAGACTCTCATCGACTATCTCCCCACGAAGCCCGTTCCGCTTGAAACTCCTCGTTGACCTGTCTGGCGCTTCGAGGCACGAATCCACGAGCTTTCTGAGCGGCCCAGATGGATCGGATGCCGTCGAGGTACGTCGCTACGGCGGAGTCCAGGGGCTCAACCCTTATCCGAACATTTCCGGAAAGTGGAACTGTCTGATCGAGCAGAATCTGGTCGCCGTCCGCGAGCGTGCCGGTCATCGGAATTTGTTCGTTCATCGCGAAGCCTCCAGTACCATTGTACAGCGAATCGAATTGATTATGCCCGTACGAACCCTCTTGCCAACCAAATGCCCAACCCGCGCCCGCGAATGGTAGAATAGCGGCACCGTTTCCGCACCTGGGCGACTCGCATGTCCCGGCTGAAGACTACCGAATGCCGGATCGGCGTCATTGGGCCACGCTGGTCCGGGAAGACCGTCTTTCTCACCGCACTCGTCAACCACCTGAAGTTTCACGAGCTGGCCCGCTTCACGCTCGGTCGACGCGATCGACCCGGCGAGGCGACGCACTTCCGCGACTTCCCGGATAACCCGTCTGTGTTGACCGGCGGCGGCAATTTGCCCTGGTTCGACTACGAAGGCTATCGCAACCAACTCGTGCAACGCGGCCGTTGGCCCGCGACCACGCGCGACGCTTCGCAATACGTCTGCCGCTTCGAACGTTCCGACTGGAAGTTCAGCGACGCGCTCCTACGGGTGTTCGACCTGCCCGGCGAACGCGTCAACGATGTCCCGATGATTGCGGTCGATCGCGACCCGCAGCGTGGCTTCGCGGTCTGGTCCGATCGCACCTGTCGGCGACTCGAAAAAGATCTGACGGCCGCCGAGACGTTTCGCCCGTACTTCGACAAGCTTGCCGAATCGACCGCGAACGAAGCGGAATTGATTCACTCCTACAAGGTCGCCCTGGGGCGGACGCGGCTCGCCTATCGGCCGTACATCACGCCATCGACGTATTTGCTCGATCGACTCGGCAATCGACTGAAGGGAACCGATGTCGAGGCGTTGGCGAAGAGTCGTTACATTGGCCTCGGGCCCGAGGATGAGTTCGCACCATTGCCCGGCGAGGCGCGAACGCGGCACCCGGAACTCGCGGCCAGGTTTGCCGAGCGATTTGGCCGCTATCGCGACGAGGTCGTGACCCCGGTCGTCGAACAGTTGAAATCGTGTCACAGCCTGGTGGTCATGATCGATGTGCTGGCGATTCTGGGCCACGGTACCGGAATGTACAACGATTATCGGCAACTCGTCACCGATCTGCTGGCCGCCCTCGACCCGAAGGACTCGACGCTGGACGCGATCCTGCGAAATGTCTATCACGCCGTTTTGCCCGTGAATTTACGGCGTTCCTGGATCAATCGAATCGCCTTTGTGGCACCCAAAGTCGATCGCGTGCCGTTCGAGGATCGGGCCCGCGTGAAGGGTCTGATGGAACAAATGGTCCGGCACGACGCGAAGAACTGCCGCGGCGTGGCGATTAACTATTTCGCGGTCGCCTCGGTCGTCGGGGCGCGCGAGATTCAGGGCGGCTACCGCGAGATGCTCGGCAGCACGCTCTACGACCCGACCGGCCATCCGCTCGAACCGGGGGGCGAACGAAAGTTCTCCGTGTCGGCCGTGCCCGATACGTGGCCGGACGGCGGCTGGAAGCCCGGCGATTTCATCTACCCCGACGTCTACCCGCGCGTCTCGCCGTTGAGCAACTGCCCAACGGAACAAAGTGGACTGGACGACGTGTTCAACTTCCTGTGCAGGTGAGGCCATGCCCGAACTCGACGAACTTCCGCCCCTGATGCCGCAAGCGCCGTTCAAGGCCGCGCCCGGCCCCGTCGCGCCGAACTTGCCGTTCCAGCGCGCGGAGCCGACGAACTTCGAGCCCCGGCCCGGCGATCGCGACGAAGGCGAGGCCCGCCTGCGGCAGGCCCCGGTCACGCTCGACGTTCCACGACCCGGCGAAATCGCCCGCGACGTGACGCCGCTCGACGAGGAACTTCGCCGCGCCGCCGAGTTGATGGCCAGCGAACCGACGGTGTTCGGCTTGCCGACGTTGATCGGGAACCCGTTAGTCGGCCTCGTGATGCTTGGGCTCGCGGGCTTGCTCGGCCTGTTCGCGTTCAATCAGGTCGCCGGGGCCGTCACGGCGATCAACACCTTGCCCGGCCAGTTGCAGTGGCTCGGCTGGGGGTTCTTCGGCCTGCTCGCCCTGGCGGTCGTCTATTCGGTGCTCCGCCTAACGATCCTGTACGTTCGCCTCCGGCGCAACAAGCAACTGCGACTCCAGGGATTGATCGAACTGGAGAAGCGAACGCACCTGCGCTGGTTGATCAACTCGAAGCGGCACGAAGCGTACTCGCAACTCGAAGCGTACTTGCGTGAGTACCCGGCCGAGACCGATCGACAGCGCAAGCGCTTGGCCGGTGTTGGCCTCGCTGGCGAAGAGCTTTCCGCCGTCGCGATGAGTCGACAGAAGTTACTCGATCGCGATCGCTGGGGCGACGCGGAGGCGTGGTTCGGCGGCTTCCGCGACACGTTCCAGGCACGCCTCGACGAAGTGGCCGCCCAGCGGATTCGCTACTGGTCGCGCCGCGCCGCCTTCGCCACGGCCGTCTCGCCGAACGCCCTGGCGGACACCGGCCTAACACTGTATTTCAGCTTCGCGATGCTCGCCGACCTGTGCACGATCTACAACCTCCGCGCCGGCCGACTCGGCACGATGGTGCTCCTGAGCCGGGTCTTCTTCAATTCGTACCTGGCTGGACAGATGAACGAGATGGAAGGCTGGACCGCCGACCAGATTAGCCAAATCGTCGAACCCCACCTCCCCGCGTCCGAGTTATTGCTGGGTAAAGTCTTCGGTAAGCTCGGCGCGAAGGCGAGCGCGGGGGCCGTGAATTACCTGCTGATCAGTCGACTCGGCAAGTATGGGTGTCGCATGTTGAGGCCGGTGACGCGGGATTAAACCCAGACCGGATTGAAACCTGGCGTTTGTCTCATCGCGGATGGTCCAGTGAACCGGCTGCGTGAGTTGCCGGATCCTTCCTGCCCGCGCGAGTATTGTCGAAGTCAAGCGACAGGTAAGCCGTTCGGCGACGGAATTGCGTTGAAGAAACCATTCGGCTCGCATCTGAGTTCCTCAGGCGGCAAGGACTAGGCAGCTCACGCGCGTAAGCTGCCTGGTCCTTGCACAGCCGGATCGCCGTTGCGGCGTGGGGCGAAGTTTAGAAACTCCAAGTTTCCAACTGAAGCGGGTTAGATGGCTGGAACGCCTCCGGCGTAAAAAGAAATCCGATGGGACTCGCGCGAATGGTGGAAAGACCGGCGGTTCTTGGCCGCTACATTGATTCGAAGGGGCCTCAACCATGAGCCGACGACGCGACAATTGGGAAGACGAAGACGACCGGCCACGCCGTCGGCGCGACTGGGACGACGAAGAATACGACCAACGGCGTCGTCGACCGACCAAGTCCGGCGGACTATCCACGACTGCAATCATCTTGATGATTGTCGGTGGTGTCTTTTTCGTGGTCGCCATCGGGGGTGTGTTGGTGTATCGTGCGCTCGAGCGCAAACACGATGTCCAGGATCGAGCGGCGGCCGAGATCGAGAAGAACCGCTTGGACTTTGACCTTCGCCTCGCCAGGGAAGCGGCTCGACGCCAGGCAAACGCGATTCCGCGGCCAGGCGACCCGCCGCCGCCCAAGCCAGGCTTTGGCCCGTCCGGCGAGCCGCCCTTGCAACCCGATCCATCGAAGTTCGACAAAGGCGACGACACGAGGCGATGGCGAGTTTTGTTCCGCGGCAAGGACCCGGCCAATTGGAACACGCATCAGGACGGGGAAGGCGATTTCGCGATCCCACTTCAGAGTACGTTGGAGCAAACCAAGTTTCTTCGGCTTCGACGGATGGACTCCGGCGAATCAATGATCATTCGGATGGATCGAGGCCGAATTGGTCGCACGGATTCCGTCGGCCCGGCTGTACGTTGGAACGGCGAAGGGAAAGAAGAGTACGGCGCCTATCACCTGGGGATTGCCGAGGGGCCGGTCGCCCGCTTCAACGAAGGCAAGGGTACGATCGGCGTGTTGATGGACGGGGCCAGCGCGAACCCCGGCTCGGGCTTCGGGCACGCCCATCACGTTGAAGGCGGCGGTCAACGCTATTCGTGGCTGGGCAAGGAAATCAATGCGACCGCCTTCGAGATCGCGGTGACCACGGAAGACTTGACCGACGAAGAACGGAGATTGTTGCGCTGAGTTGGAAACAGGGAATTTCGCAATGAGCCGACGACGCGACGATTGGGAAGACGAAGACGACCGGCCACGCCGGCGCCGCGACTGGGGCGACGACGAACGACCCCGGCGTCGACCGGCGGCTTCGGGCGGAATGTCGACCGGGATTCTCGTAGCGATGATCGTCGGCGGAGTGCTGTTATTGCTGGTTCTCGGATGCGGCGGGTTGGCGTGGCTCGGACACAAACGGGCAAAGGAACAGGACTTGGCCGACCGTCTGGAGTGGGAACAAAACATCCGGCTCGCCGAGCAGCGGCTCGCAGACGCCGACCGCGATCGCCGAGCCGAAGCGCTCCTTCCGCACAACGCCGAACCGCCGCCGTCCAAGCCCGGATTCGACTTGCGGGATGGCGACATCATTCCGTCACCCAAGGAATCGAAATTCGACACGATGGCGGATCCCGCTGCGTGGCGAATCCTATTCCGTTCGAAGAACCCCGCGTTGTGGAACACCAACACGCAGAAAGACGACGACTTCGCAATTCCGCTCAAATGCACGCCGGACGGCTCGACCTACTTGAGGCTTCGCCGCATGGACACGGGCGAATTCATCATCATTCCCATGACTCGTGCCCGGATCGGCTGGTCGGACGATCGCGGGCCGGCAGTGAGGTGGAGCGGCGAGGGAAAGGAAGAGTACGGCGGCTATCACCTCGGGATCGCGGAAGGGCCGGTCGCAAGGTTCACGGAGGGTCAGGGCACCATCGGAATTCTGATGGATGGCTTCGACGCTAACCCCGGATCGGGGTTCGGGCATGCCCACCACGTTGACGGCGGCGGGCAACGCTATTCGTGGAAGGGGAAGGAGATCGAGGCGACCGAGTTCGAGATCGCGGTAACTTATCGGGCCAATTTGTCCGACGCGGAGAAAAAGCTCCTGATGTTAAAGCCACCGACCCGGGTCGATGGCTTCTCGTCCTCGACTCACGCCGGCTTCGGATAGGCGTGTCGTTCATCGACAATATTCACGCGTCG
>JANLUE010000148.1:0-2188 GCA_031363325.1 Gemmataceae bacterium | reverse complement strand
AGCGGGCTACCCTGGGACACGCTCGCCCAACCGCGCCGAGTCAAACTCCAGGTTTCAATCCGACTTCGCGGCTTATCGACTCCGCATGTCCCAACCCGTGTGCTTCGTTCGCGGCACTTCCAGCACGACCGTCGGCAAGGTCTCCGGTGACGGTCCGGCGACCGGTGGGGTCTCCGTCTTCGGACTGACGGCGGGCGCGATGTGCGAACCGGTCGCTCGGTCGAGGGCGGCGCGACGGCGTCGGGACTCGGCGCGTAATTCGAATTGACGATCGCGCAGTTCAACGAGGCTACGCTGGGCTTCGATCAAGGTGAGCATCGGTACCTTGCCGGTGGTGTAGGCCGCCTGGGCCAAGCGGACGCTCTCGCGTGCGGCGGGGACGGCGTTCTCCTCGTAGAGCTTGAGGGCCTGGTCCGTTTCTCGAACCTGTTCGAACGCCTCTTGAATTTGCAGCCCCGCCTGATCGACCGCCTTGGCGAATTCCGCACGGCGTTGGGCCAGTCGAGCCTGGGATTCCGCGACGGCGGCCGACCGGCGTTCGGAACGAATGGGGACGTTGAGCCGTAGGCCGACCATGGGTCGAAGGTCTTGCTCCGGTCGTTGCCAGAACGCGTCGTAGGACGCCATCGCCTCGAAGTCGGGGTAGTATTCTTTGCGGGCCAGTGCGACGGCCGATTCGGCGGCCGCGACGCGGGCGGACAGCGCGGCGAGATCGGGCCGTTGTCGCGTGGCCAGGTTTCGAAGCTCGGTCACGGGTGGAAGGGAGCCGCCAACGTCCAGGCTTTTGGCCGGTTTCGGGAGTTCGGCATCGGCCGGCCGATGCATCAACGTATTCAGGCGAGCCCGGGCGATGCGCTGCATCCGCTCGAGCGCCAACGCTCGCTCGCGCTGGCGGGCGATGGCCACGTCCGCCTGGAACACGTCCTGCTGTTCGCCCTGCCCGGCGCGATAGCGTGCGGCCGCGTTCTCGCGCGATTCGGCGAGGAGCTTGAGGCCTTCGGCGTTCACCTCGGCCGACCGCGCCGCCAGGAAATAATCGGCGAACGCTCCGAGTGCCGCCTCCGTCAAGGCGAGCCGTGCGTCGTCCAAATCCAGGTTCGCCGCGGTCGCTTCGTGTCGAGCCCCCTCGCCGCGAAGCGCGAGTTTGCCAGGGAACGGAATCGCCTGCGACGCTTCGACGCGGTACGCGAAGTCGACATTGCGACTGTGAATCGAGGCCGGCCCGAAGAACCCGCCGAGGCGTGGATCGTCGTGGGCCGAGACCTGTGCCGGTCGCGCGGCCGCCATCTGGGCGGCGGCCGACATCTGAGCGATCGTCGGGTTGCGGGCGAGCACCTGAGCGATCAACTCCGCCTCGAGCAGCTCGTCGCGACCAACAAAGGGCGAGTCGTTTTTCGTGGCGGGCTCGGCCGGTTCGATCGCGCTGGCCGGAACGACTTTCGATTTCGGGTCGTCGGTCGATTGGCGAGTCCAGGGAACGGGGGGCGGTTCGAGAACCGGTGAAGCTGCGGGCATTGCGCAGCCCGCGGAAAGTGCGAGCGTCAGCGAGCCGATCGTCCGTCCGACGTGCGCCAACATGGCAACCCTCGAATCGGCGCGTACGTCGCCCACCGCCCCTCGCCCACCCTTCATCATCGGCCCACGAGTGGGCGGTGCTTCAGCTTTCCGCCAAGCGACACGAAGGGGCTACGGCGAGTATTGCGACGCCAATCTTGGCCGACCCGACCTCGTAAAGCTGTTTAGTGCCGCTCGATTCGAGCGCGACGCCATCTGCCGAACCACCCCGGAGCCGCGGCAGAGGTCGCAGGGCCGAACGGCTTGAATCAACAAATAGACATACGTCGTTAGTTACGAAGTCGCCGGGATTTCTATTTCTTATTCAACTCGGATGGGACAAAAGACTGGATTCGGCGTTCTTCCTCGGAGCACTCGACCACCCCGAGGAAATGGTCGGTGAAGTTATACAGGAGGCGGTCCAACTCCCACGGCTCCAAGCCCGCGTCTTGAGCGATCGCACAGTAGAACCGCTCGGCCTGCTTGTACCCACAGCCTTCAAAGCCGAGCGCGCCGGCCACCTTCTTGAGTCGTTCGTCGACTGCGACGGTGTCACGGAAGGCGGGATCGTAGATGTCCATCCAGACGTTGCGGCCATACTTCTCGCCGATGCCATCGAAGGACTTCATAAACA
>JANLUE010001382.1:0-2429 GCA_031363325.1 Gemmataceae bacterium | reverse complement strand
ACGACACGCTGAGCGGCGGCCTCGGTCGCGATCGATTCGATGGCCACGGAACCGGAGCACCTGGAGTGGCGACCGCAGCCGACAACTTCGACACGTACCGCGACGAGTTCGACCTCACCAAGCCGGTGAATGGCAAGGCCGAAGCGACCGACCTCGCGGCCACCGAATTAAACATCTCGGACACGCTGTCGGCCCTCGCCTCGATCGCCAACGCGCCGGGCGACTTCAGCGTCGCCAATCGAATCCGCTATCTGGGCAGCGGCGAATACCTCGTGAAGCTCGGCGAGCCGAACGGAACCAACTGGGTTCCGGTGAACTTCGATGGCACCTGGACGGACAACGACGCGAAGCCAAGCGCCCAGGAACGCTCCCTGACGGCGACCAGTCCGGTCGAAAAGCGCGAGTTCTGGAGCGTCCTGTTCCATCGCGCCCGCATGGACCGCGCGGCCGGCGTCCTGTTCAGCCCGGACGTGCCGATCGATCAGGCCTCGTACGACGCGCTCTCGGTGAGTTCCGGTCAGGCCTTCGCCGACCTGACCGATAACCCGATCATCTCGACGACGCCCGTCACGAACTTCACGTTCGACGCCGTCGCACTGCTTCTGAAGGCCCCGAACTATCTGACCGTACGCTCGGCGACGACCCCGACCCAGGTCGGACTTCAAGGCGACCAGTCCTACGCGGTGACCAAAGCGTTCACGGTGAAGGGCATTCAGTACGTGACGCTGTACAACACGACGGGCTTCGACCTCGGCGTGGCTGGCCCGGGCCTCACGCAGAACCTCGACAAGTCGGGTGCCAAGAAGAATGACGGATTGATCACATTGTTGGCGACCGACTTCTTCAACACGGCCAACTTCGCGACGGCGTATTTGAACTGATGTGGTTGAGCAGAGGTCTGGATTCCGCTATCTCGGAGCCGGTTACGCCCGAACGAGTCTGCGCGGTGCCGGCTCAATTGAGCGAAGCCCACGGTTACAATGTCACTGTGAAGCTCGATCGCCCATTCCACTTCCCTTCCCCATTCCCCGGTCTCCCACAGGTCGGTCCGCATTGACTCCGCGTCGGGCGTGGGCTATTGGCTCGCTCATTCACTGCTTGGACCGGGCGGGCAACTGGTCGGGGGTCGGCCCAGTCGCCCACACGCCCACTCGCGCTGGAGGTTCCGTGGCCGGGCGCCGCTCGTTCACCTGGCGTTTCGCGCTTGTCGCGACACTGGCAAGCGCGTCGATCGCGTCGGCCGGCTCGCCCACATCGCCTGTTCCCGGCGAATCGATCCTCCGCGCCCGCGTCGTCGCCGATCTACCGCTCACCATCTGGGCCGACGATCTTTTTCACTGGACCGATGGCACCGAAGAAATCTACGCCTTGCACGGCGAAAACTCGTTCGTCGGCCACGGTGGCACGGAACTTCGCGCGGGCCGGGCGATCGTCTGGATCGACGCGGCGGCTCGGAAGCAGGGCAAGCCATTCCAGGTGATCGTTTACGCGGACGAATTCGCCGGCAAGCCGGTGCGACTCGATCGACCGGGCGAGGCACGACAAACCGCCCCGACAGCACTCATCGAATTCACAACGTCGGCCATCGGCCAGATTCGCGGCCAGCAACGCGAGGAGTCGCTCGCCGAGTCGCGCCTCTATCGCCGGGCCTGTGCCGCACGGGGCAAGCCGATCGCCGGGCCGGAGCCCGCCCGACCGGGCATCGACCCCGCGACGTTCCGCGATTTGCTCGGCGCGCAAGACGAACCGAAGAAAGTCGAACCGAACACGGTGATCCCGGTCCCGATCTCGGACACGCGCACCGTGTGGATCATGCCCCGGTCGGGCAAGCCGTTCGCGATCACGCCGCTCGAATTCGGCCAAGAGAAAGTGATTGCTGTCACTGGGGGGATTCAACTTCAGGCGAAGTTCGCGACCGGTTCCATTCGCTCCCTCATGGTCGAAGCGGATCAGGCGATCATTTGGCGGAAGGAAGGGGACTCGAGCCCGGCCATGGACGCCATGCGCTCGAACGAGGGAAGTTCCGCCGAGGGGCTCGAACTCTATCTCAGCGGGAACGTGATCATTCGTTACGGGTCGGTCGGCGATACGACCGGTCGCGGCATCCAGAAACAATCGCGAACGTTGCGGGCCGACCGAATTTATTACGATGTCGACAATCACAAAGCGATCGCGTTACAAGGTGATCTCGAATATACGAAGGAAGGGTTTCTCAATACCGCTCACGTCGTCGGCCGAGAAATCTGGCAACAGACGGAGACCGAGTTCAAGGTCGCCTACGCCGAGATTCACGCCAGTCGCTTGCCGTCCGATCCGGGCATAAAGCGCACGGTCGAGTCGGCGGACAACAATCGTGAACCTCGGGCCGCCCGAACCGGACATTTCGGCGCGCAGATCCGAGATAGCCTAACGGGGGACGCAATTGAAGA
>JANLUE010001364.1:0-1861 GCA_031363325.1 Gemmataceae bacterium | reverse complement strand
CGGGCTGTGTTTCTCGGTGATGCCCGGCGTCGCGATCCCGGCTTCGCTTCGGAACATGTACAAGGAACTGCACGACGACCTCAGCGTGCCGATCGCTCGGACCGGCTACCTCGCCAAGTGGGCGAGCCAGGGAATGTTGATGCTCAACGCGGTGCTGACGGTCCGGGCCGGCCAGCCGAATTCGCACAAGGGCAAGGGTTGGGAAGAATTCACGGATGCGGTCATTCGCGCCGTGAACTGCGCCGACCATCCAGTCGTGTTCGTCCTGTGGGGAGCGTACGCCCAGAAGAAATTAAAGCTGATCGACGTGGCCAAACACGTGATCGTGCAGTCGGCCCACCCGTCGCCCCTCTCGGCCGCGACCGGCTTTTTTGGGAGTCGGCCATTCTCCAAGATCAACGCGGCCCTCGAAGGAAATGGCTTCAAGCCGATCGATTGGAGTTTGTGAGCCGCTTCGGCGACATGCCGATCGCCCGGCCGATGGCTTCGAGGTCGGGGGTACATTCCATATTCTGAACAGTTGACCTCACCTCTCCCAGGAGTTGGCACATCGGATGGCGGACCCCGCGCGCGTTGGAACTGTGTACCTCGTTGGGGCCGGCCCGGGCGACGTGGGGCTGCTCACGCTTCGAGCCGTCGAATGTTTGCGGTCGGCCGACTTCATCCTGCATGACTACCTCATCTCGCCGCGCGCCCTGGACTTCGCGCCGGCCCACGCCGAGACGATGTGCGTTGATCAACTCCCCGGCACGCACCCGCAACGTTGGCCGCACATCCACGACCGGTTAATCTCCGAAGCGCGACGCGGCCGCACGGTCGTTCATCTGAAGGGTGGCGACCCATCCGTGTTTGGTCGGTGCGGCGAGGAGGCCGAGGCGCTCCGGGCGGCCGACGTGCCTTACGAGATCGTTCCCGGAGTGACGGCCGCGTTCGCCGCCGGGGCGTGTGCCGAGATTCCGCTGACGCATCGCAGTCACGCCAGTGCGATCGCGCTTGTCACGGGCCACGAACATCCGGGCAAGGTTGGCTCACGGCTCGATTGGGACGCGCTCGCGAAGTTCCCGGGAACATTGGCCGTTTACATGGGCGTCGCGCGACTCGGCGGGTTGTGCCGCGAGCTGATCGCCCGCGGCAAGCCCGCCGAGACGCCGGCCGTGCTCGTCCAGAGCGCTTCGACCGGAGCTCAACGAACCGTCGATGGAACATTGGCCGACCTGGAAGAGAAGGTTCGACACGCCGGCCTGACGGCTCCATCGATTCTGCTGATCGGCTCGGTCGTCGAACGGAAGCCGGCGCGATCGTGGTTCGAGGCGCGGCCACTGCACGGGATGCGCGTGTTGGTCACCCGACCGCGCGCCCAGGGCTTGCCGTTCGTGCGGCGACTCGAACTACTCGGTGCCGTGGCCGATTTGTTGCCGGCACTCGAGGTTCGGCCGCCAGCGGATTGGTCGAAGGTCGATTCGGCGATCGCGGGCCTGTCGCGGGGCGAGTTCGACTGGCTCGTGTTCACGAGTGCCAATGGCGTCAACTCGTTCTTCGAACGCCTTGATGCCCTGCGGCTCGATGCGCGAGCACTGGGGGTCGTGCGCCTCGCGGCGATCGGGCCAGCTACCGCTGACGCATTGGCGGAGCGGCGACTCTGGGCCGACATCGTGCCGACCAAGCAACTCAACTCGGAAGGCCTGGTGAACGAACTCGTCGGCCGATGTCGGGGCCAGCGCGTCCTGATCGCCGCGGCGTCGCAGGGCCGGGAATATCTACGCGATCGGTTGACCGAAGTCGCGACGTTGACCGTGGCCCCAGTCTACGAACAAGTCGCGTCCGTCGACGCGTCGGCCGACGTGTTCGACCGCTTGCGGCG
>JANLUE010001324.1:0-1894 GCA_031363325.1 Gemmataceae bacterium | reverse complement strand
GCCAGATTTGCGCGTCGTCGATCTACGTGGCAACGTCGAGACGCGCCTGCAGAAACTGAAAGACCACAACCTGCACGCGATCGTACTCGCGCAGGCGGGCCTGTTGCGATTGGGACTCGGCGACGCGATCGCGGAAGTGCTCGACCCAAGTTGGATGCTGCCGGCCGTGGGCCAGGGTGCGATTGGCCTCGAGTGTCGGGCCGACGATGCGACGACCCGGCACCTCGTCGAAGCTGTGAACGACCCGAGTACGTGGGCCGCCGTCCGGGCGGAGCGTGCGATGCTCTGGGCGCTTGGCGGTGGCTGCCTCGTACCGATTGGCGTGCGCACGACTGTAGAAGGCCATTCGCTCACACTACGCGGAGCGGTCTTGTCGCCGGACGGCCAACGCAAGATCGTCGACACGCATCGCGGCCCGGCCGACCAGCCACTCAATGTAGGCCAGGAACTCGCTGGGCGATTGCTCGCAGCCGGGGCCAGGGAGTTGCTGTCCTGACCGATGGCTTCGAGGCCGGGGTTCATTGGCTTCTGTTCTCTGACGGCCGACTCCATATATCCTCTTTCACGAAAACCCGGCCGATTCTCGCGTTGGCTGGGGTCGCCTAATTCGCAAAAGGGGTAGTTCGTGGCCGACCCGAAACAACCGCCGCCGGGCCCATTCGACGTGGGGACCGTGCGGGAGTTGATCGAGTTGATGAAGTCGTTCGACCTCAGCGAGGTCGACCTGAACGACGGCGACAAGCGGAACCGCCTGCGTCGTGGGGCGAAGGTGGTTGCCGCCCCCGCTTCGATGGTCGCGCCAATCGTTCAACAGGTACCCGTCGCCGGCCCATCGCCGACCGCAAGTTCGACTCCCGCGGCCCCGACTCGAAAGCTCTTCGAGATCAAGAGCGAACTCGTCGGCACCTTTTACGCCAAGCCGGCCCCGGACAAGGACGATTACGTCAAGGTCGGCGCCAAAGTCACGGCGGACACTGTCGTCTGCAAGGTCGAGGCGATGAAGATCTTCAACGACATCACGGCCAAATTGGCCGGCACCGTCGCCGAAGTTTGCGTCAAGAACGGCGATTTCGTCGAATTCGATCAGGTCCTGTTCCGGGTCGAACCCTCCTGACCAGTGCGGGCTAAATCGATCTAACTCCGCACACCGCACTTGAACCATGTTTCAACGAGTCTTAGTCGCGAACCGCGGTGAGATCGCCCTCCGGGTGATCCGGGCCTGTCGGGACCTCGGGGTCGGGGTCGTGGCCGTCTATTCGACGGCGGACCGCGGCGCGCCGTGGCTTTCGCTCGCCGATCAGGCGGTGTGCATCGGCCCCGGGCCAGCCGTGGACAGCTACCTCAAAGTTCCCCGGATCATCGCCGCCGCCGAGAAA
Source organism: Gemmataceae bacterium (assembly GCA_031363325.1). Taxonomy (GTDB): domain Bacteria; phylum Planctomycetota; class Planctomycetia; order Gemmatales; family Gemmataceae; genus SIAJ01. The sequence continues at coordinate 518 of JANLUE010001324.1, read as the reverse complement.
ACCGGGGCCGACGCGCTTCACCCCGGGTACGGGTTCCTTTCGGAGAACGCCGACTTCGCCGAAATGTGCCGCGAGTGCAACATCGAGTTCATCGGTCCGCCGCACGACGCGATGCGCAAGCTCGGCAACAAGAACGAAGCGAAGAAACTCGCTCGCATCGCCAAGGTGCCCCTCGTCCCTGGTTCCGAAGGATTGCTCTCGACCGAAGAAGAAGCCCTGCGGATCGCCAAACAAATTGGTTACCCGGTGCTGATCAAGGCGGCGGCCGGCGGGGGTGGTCGCGGCATGCGGGTCGCGCGCAACGATCACGATGTCACAGTCGGATACGAGTCCGCTCGGCAGGAAGCGGCGGCCCGATTTGGCCATCTGATCGTCGAGATGGGCCAAGAACACGCCGGTGACGTCGCCGACGGTTTTGGCGTGGAGGAAATAGAGTTGCATGAAGCGTTCGACCGCCGATTTGCCCGGCCGGTCGGCGAAACGCATCCGTTGCGCGAGGTCGGGCTGGACATCGAAGG
>JANLUE010001323.1:0-4116 GCA_031363325.1 Gemmataceae bacterium | reverse complement strand
ACCCGGTCATCAGCATGAAGAAGGGGATCACGCATGGGGGATCGCGGAACAATCTGCTCGGCGAGAACCCGGACGACGCTCGCGTCGAACTGTTCTCGAACGAGACGCAGGTCACCAAAGACACCCCGCCGACGTTCCTGTTCCACACGGACGAAGATAGCGCCGTGTTCCCGGAGAACAGCGTGCTCTTCTACGCCGCCATGAAGAAGCACAAGGTGCCGGGCGAATTGCACATCTTCGAGAAGGGCGTGCACGGCCTCGGCCTGGGCACCGACCCGAAATGGACCAAGGGCAACACGACGGCCGCCGCGTGGACGGGCCGGCTCGAAGTGTGGCTGAAGGGTCGGGGGATCGTGAAGTGATTGAACGAACGCGTCACACTTCGAGCGGCACCCATTCGACGACATCGAAGCGGGCGTGCGGTGAGGGGGCCGGGCGGTTGGCGCGTTCTTCGTACGAATCGCGGCAATAGTGCATCGCCTCGCGCACGTCCGTCGAGCGCAGCCGAATCTCGCGGCAAAAAGTGACTTCGTTTGAACGCGACGCGAGTATCACGGACGCGCCGGGGAACTCGCTCGATGTTTGGCCGCCGATGCGTTGACCCCCGGGGGTCTCAGGCACGAGCAAGAACCAACGCTCGGCGTCGGCCGAGCCGGGAACGGTCGGAGCCGCCCGGTCGAAGGAACGCCGCAGCCGCTTCTCCCAGTCCATGCCCTTTTGGTTCGAGAACTCCGCCACATCAGTGACGGGGAGAAGCGTGCCGAGGAACGCCGACGTTTGATCGATCAGCGGGTCGGCCAATTCGTGGATGAAGTCGCCCGACTTTTGGCAGGCGCCGAACAATCCGCCACGCGGGTCGAGCACGAGGGCTTGGAGCGCCTTGTCGAGCTTCTCGATCGCGTCCGCCCGAACGGTTTCGACGAACCGCTTGGCGGCCCACTCGACTTCCTCGCCACCGTCCGGCAGCAACAACTCGACCGTCGGCGATGGGCCGCCACAGATCGACGCGCCGGCCGTCTCGGGGATCTCGAGCGCTCGACGCAAGTTGGTCAGCCGTTGGCGACAGATGCTTAGTTCGCGCTGCTTGTCTTCGAGCCCGGCCTTCAGCTTGCGATAGAACCGAATCGTGCCGGCCCGAGCTTCTTCGACGGTCCGTGCGTTCGCGTAGTCGGTCAAGGCGGACATCAGCGACCGCATGTTCTTTTGGTCTTTGTTGCCGAACAGGCTGAAGCCACCGCCGTGCGCGCACGCCTCGGCCGACGCTTTCGCGTAGGCGAACGATTCCTCGGAACGGCGCGATTGCTCGGCCGACGCCCGCAGCACATCGGTCTCCGCCCGTTCGCAGAAGTCGATCATGCGAGCCAGGGCCGCCTCGGCCGACGCGACTCGCTTGCCGGGGCTTTCGAGAAAGTTGATCGCCTCGTTGCCGAGCTTCTTCACCCAGGCGTCGCCGAGCGAGTTCACGGCGGCCGTGTAGACGCGCGTGAGCTTGCCAGTCCGCACCGCGTCGGCCGGGTCGCGCGAACCCTTCACGCCGACGAGATTGATCACCGCGTCGAACGCTTCACGGCCCCAGGTCGCTGGCGCTTCCGCGGAGAACAGTTTCTTTTCCAGGCCCGCCAGGAGCCCGGCCGAGAGGTCGCCGGGTGCCCCTTCGCCCTCGCGGACGAGGCGATCGATCTCGGCCGCCACGCGCTCGGCCTTCAGCGCTGGTTCGGCCAGGATCTTTTGCACGACCTCGGCCAGGCCCTTCGGAGCGGCCGACGCGCTCGCCTGCCATTGCAGAATCAGCCGTTCGCAAATATGCCGCGACGCGGAGCGAAGCAGCAGGCCACGCGGGAACCAAACACCCCCCGTACCGAATGAACGGAACAATCCCCGGCCCTCGTTCCGTTCGCGATCGAGTTCGGCCCCGAGCGGCGTGGTCAGGTCGAGCGCGAGATAGGCCGCCAGTCGTTCGGCACATTCGGCCGCGGCCGTCGGGCCACGTCCGCCGCGTTGGAGCAAGTACACGTTGGCGAAGGGCGAAGCGGGCGATTCGACCTGCGGCCCGTCCGGCCCGCCATACCGCGAACGGAACGTGATCGAGTCGTCCGCGTAGTGGTTCAGCTCGGTCAACGTGGCGTACACGTTGGCCGCCTCTTCGCCGGGCGTCATCGGGTCGGCCGGCGCGCCGAGGAACAGGAACGCGGACACTTGCGTCGGCAGCTTCAATTGTCCGAGCAACTTGGTGAGCGCGTAGCCGATGTCCGGCAACGACCCCGAGGACCCGCCGCCCGCGGCGGCGAGGACCATGATGCGCGGACGGGTATCGCGAACGGGCAAGCCGCTTTGATCGGCCGATCGGGACAGCGACTCCGGGTGGCCGGCGATCTCCAGTTCGCGGCGGACGCGGGTCACAAACCGCAGATAGTTTTCGGTGAACGCGAGTCGACCGAGCGCCCGCGAGCCCTGGGGGTGCAGCGTTCGCGGGATGGCGTGCAACTTCTCGCGCGGCAACCAGTCGGTCAACATGTCGAGCGCGGCTCGACGATAGCGCGTCACCGGTTGCAAGGGCGTCGGGAATATCTGTTCGGGAGTCAGCGCCCGGTCCGGCGAGCCCGCGGTACCGATCGTCTTCGCGTCGGGGTCCGCGTCCAGGTACAGGAAGCGAACGGCCGGCAGTTGCCGAAGGTCGGAGACTTTGTCGGTCAAACGGCTGCGAAGTTCGCGGAGCGCCAGCAGGCCGAATCCGCCGAGACCGATCACGACCGTCGGTCTCAGAACCCCATCGTCCTGGCCGACATGATTGAAGTCGACCCGCTGACTGTCCTCGGCGTCGAGGACCGCATCGGGGGCGTCCGGGATGATCTCGGCGAACGGGAGCGGAGGCCCTTCGGTCAGTGCCTTCTGCACGAGCTTGGTCGGAATCGAACCCGAAACGTCCTCGACAATCGAGGCGAGGGCCATCGTCTTTGGGGCGGAGTCGAATTCCAGCTGCTCGATGTCCGCGAAGGGCCGAATCGTCGGGGGGGTCGGCGGTATCGGGAACGGCGTCGCGGGAAGGGGCGTGTCGTTTGGCCGACGGCCGAACGCCTCGATGAACGCCTTGCAATTCGGGAACCGTTGAAACGGGTCCTTCGACAATGCCCGGGCGACGACGCGTCGGTCCCGTTCCGGCAACGCCGCCAGGTCCGGCTCGACGTTCATGTGCTGGAGGGCCAGTTCGCGGATCGTCTTGCCGAGGAACGGCCGTCGGCCCGCGAGCAACTCCATGTACACGATCGCCAGGCTGTACTGGTCCGTGAACTTCGTGATCCGCGACGTGAACGTTTCCGGGGCCGCGTACTGCGGCGAGATGCCCGCCAGGATGCCCGTCGAACTCTGCCGCTCCAGGTGCTTGGCCAGCCCGAAGTCCGCGACCTTGACGTGGTCCCCGAACAGGAACAGGTTGCGGGGCTTGACGTCCAGGTGCATCAAGTTGTGCGAATCGCTCAGGTAATCCAGGCCATCGGCCGCGTCGGCCATGTAGCGGAGGAGCTTGTCGCGCGGGATGCCGGTCCGACCAACTTGCCGTACCTCCTGAAGCACATCGTAAAGACTTTTCTCGGCCAACTCCATCACGATGGCGACTTCGCCATCCAAGATGTCGATTCGCTCGATCGACAGCACGAACGGGTGGCGGACTTCCTTGACGCGCTGGAGGGCGTGAAACTCCTGGCGGGCCCGGCCGTCGCCCGATGCTGATGCGTCCAGATTGCCGAAGACGAACTTGATGGCCTTCTGAATCTTGCCCGGCGCTTCGCATAGCCAAACTTCGCCAAACCCCCCAGACCCGAGGGGCTTGAGCAATCGGTAGCCGGGAATCGGCTCTTCGTCGGCCTCGCGAATCCAACTCATGCGACGGTCCAGGCGATGCGACAGAGGGGTTGGGCGAGTGGGCGTATGGGCGACCTGGCCGGGACGGACCGGGAGCGCGGAGATTCGACTGAAGCGTAATTCACGGCGGGCCAGAAGTCCAATCCGGAGATGGGCCGAGAGTACCTCCGTTGGAAGACACTTGGTTTCCAACGGCGATTCCTGACTCGATCGGCAAAATTCCATTGGCGAGGTCAACGCGTTGGAGAGTGCAATGTC
>JANLUE010001310.1:0-2103 GCA_031363325.1 Gemmataceae bacterium | reverse complement strand
GGACGCTACCCTAACCCCTGTTTGACTTCAAATAATGTTACTCAGGGGTGGGTTTAATTTTTGTGTATGTCTGGCGTTTGTTGGGAGTCTTCTTACACACTGGGGACTGGTGACAGAAAATGTTTTGGTAGCCCGACGCGTCAGCGAGGGTCGGCAGAATTCCCGAAGACGATCGTCTTCGCGGAGACTTGCGAATCCTCGATACATCTTCGCTGAGCCCGCATAACCGGCACGCCTTGTACAGCCCGACCGCCACGCCCGGCGGTCTGGCAGGTCTCGCCCAATTCGCTGGCACGGCACGCCGCCACACTCCGATACCCCTCTCGACGCGCCCATCGCACACCGTATCGGACTTCCCGGCACGAGGCCGGGCCTGACCTCCACGGAGGGGATCCCATGACCTATCTGAAGCGCCGCCTGTTGACGGCACTCTTCACCGGTTGGGCCGCCGCGAGCGGTTCGGCCATCTTCGCCCAAGACATCCAGCCGGCCAATTGGCCGCACAAGGGCACGGCCACGGTCGATTGCACGCCGTGCCCAAAGAAAGTGGTCGTCGTACCGGGAACCGAAGTTCCATCGGCCACGACCCCGCCAACCACGCCCCCAGGTACGACCCCGCCAAGCACCACGCCGCCAGGCGCTTCGCCGTTCGAGGACGTGTTGTCCGGGGCCGTCGCCCAGACGCAACTCGCGAGCGCCGAGCGTGGGCCGGGGTACATCGATCAGGCCGTTCCGCAATCACAGTTCCGATTCCGCTTCGATAGCGCGACGGGCAGCAATCGTCCGGACCGAGCCGAGTTCTTCTACCCGAAGTGCGGTTGCTTCCGCACGGCCGGACTCGACCCGAAGGCGTCCGGCCCGGCGGGCGCGACGGCTGGTTCGATTGGCACGAACGTCGATTATCGCGAATACCGTTCGTACCTCGAACTGTCGCCGTCCGAGCGGTTCTCGGTCTTCGTCGATGTGCCGTTCCGCCACGTTGATATCGACTTCAACAACGGCACGCAGCAATCGTTCGAAGGCCTGGGCGACATCATGACGGGCTTCAAGTACGCCCTGATCGCCGACGCGGGCACGTACCTGACGTTCCAACTCACCGGCTACTTGCAAACCGGTAGCGGCGGCAAGGGACTCGGCACGGACCACTACAGCATCGAACCGGGCTTCCTGCTCCAGAAGCAAGTCAGCGACAAGTGCACGGTGTACGGCGAACTGAAGGATTGGATCTCGATCGGCGGGACCGACTTCGCGGGCAACGTGCTGCGTTACGGCATCGGGGCCAGCTACCTGGTCTACGAGTCGACCAACCTGCGCATTTACCCGGTCGTCGAGTTCGTAGCCTGGAGCGTGCTCTCCGGCAAGGAACTCGGCCCGGACGGTGGGGTGATCGATTCGGCCGGCACGACGATCGTCAACGCGAAGTACGGCATCCGCTTCGGCTTCGGCGACCCGAGTTGCCCGGGCGGGATCCTGAGCCGATCGGACCTGTACGTCGGCTATGGCAACGCCCTGACGAGCGATCGCTGGTACCGCGACGTGCTTCGCGTCGAATACCGGGTCAAGTTCTAATCCATTGGGCGGATCAGTTCGGAAGTAGCCCGCTCGCTCCACGCGGAGTCAGCGGGCTCCTTTCTTTCGCGAGTCGATCGAAGTTTGCCAGGCGGTCGTTCGATAGAATCGCCCGCACATGACTCCCCTGATTCCCTCCCGCCGTTCGTTCTTGAAGTCTTCCGCCGCGTTCGCGGTACCGCTGGCCAATGGCTCCGTCCAGGCAGAACCGAAGGATGGCGCGGGCCCTCTCTTCGCGTACGTGGGCACCTTCAGCTCGCCGCTCGGCGATGTTCTGCCAACCCAGGTGGACCTGCCGCCCGGCAATGGCCGTGGCATCCATGTCTTTGAGGTCGATCGCGCCACCGGGGCGATGACGCCCGCGGGCGTTCACGCGATGGGCACGAGCCCAAGTTGCTTGACGTTCAATGCGATGGGCACGCGGCTCTATTCGGCCAACGAGACGGACCGGGTGGGCAAGACGAAAGAAGGCTCGGTTAGCTCATTTGGAGTGAACCGGGTCGATGGCAAGTTGGAGTTGCTCAACACGGTTCG
>JANLUE010001276.1:0-1659 GCA_031363325.1 Gemmataceae bacterium | reverse complement strand
AACGTAGGCGCGAGGCATATCCCACCGTTCGTACGGTCTCGTCAGATAAGTCCGGTAACCATTTCCTTGATTCGGTCAACCCCTTGGGGCGAAACCGTGAATTTTCTAAACGATGGAGCTGCCGTCGCTGTGGGGGCCCGCCAAACTTGAAGAATGGATGTGGCTTCCCGTTTGTTGCCTTCGATCTCTCCAATGACCCTCGCGAGTTGTTCCCGCGAACCGACGGCATGTCGATCGTAGAAGACGGCTCGTTCGATGAAGCTCTCCGCAACGCCCAGCCACACCCCATAGAGGCCGAAGATCGCGGCATCAACCTGTTCCGAATAGTCTTCCTCGCCCCGGTACACCGCACGACGCCAATCTTTCTCGACCGCCTTGGTGAGTTCGAACACGCGAAGATACTTGCCGACCACTTCGCTGAATTCACTTAGTTTCGCTCTCAGCCAATCGGCGCCTCCATCCATCGGTCCGCACAATTCTCCTTGTTCGATCTCCCGAACCGACTGGCGGGCGAATCGCAAGTCGCGGTTCAAGTCGATCACTCGACTTGCGGAATCAAGCAGTTCCAGCATTGGTCGCCCTCATTCAAGTACCCCCCGATCAGAATAGCCGAAAACCCAAGGCGGTGAAATCGCATTCCGTTCTCGGCGACTCAACTGACGTCCATTTCACGAACACTGTCCACCAATTGTCGAGCAGTGTGTTCGTCGGCTGGGTCGTCGAAATACGCTCCGATTTCGACTTGGTCGCATTCGCCGAGGATGAAGGCGTACAGCGCTTCGCACTGTTCCTTCAACCGATAGCTGAATCGTGTCATCCGGCCGGTGGCTTCCTCTCGCTCGTCAAACCGATCCTTCGAAGCGAATGAACGGACTTGATTCAAACGTTCCGCCCTCGACTGTAGGTGGTTGCTGCCCCAAGCCGCGATCCAGAGGGTCAAGCCCGGCCGCCAAAGTACAAGCGACTCGCCTTCAATCCTGCGGGCGAACTGCTCGGGCAATTGAATCGTCCAGGTTGCGGTGATTCGTTGTTCGCCTTCAACCAGTGGAAAACCCGGTGGTGGCCAGCGCTTGTCCGACATTGATGTTCTCAGAATTTGAACCGGCTGCCGATCATCGGATGGTAGCTCGAAGCGTTAGCGAGGGTCGGCCAAATTCCGCGAAGGCGAGCGCCTTCCCGTTTGCGACGCCCACCCGCGCTCACGCATCGGGCCACCATCGGATGATCGGCCGCCCGACTCGAAAGTGAGCGTCTCGCCCCGGATACGGGCCGGTGTTTCTCAGATGGTAGCCCGAAGCGTTAGCGAGGTCGGCCAAATTTCGCGAAGGCGAGCGCCTTCCCGTTTGCGACGCCCACCCTCGCTGACGCATCGGGCTACCATCCGAGAAACGCCGGCCCGTATCGGGCGTGACGCTCACGCTCGGGACGGGAAGTTGTCTGTGCGAGTGTTATCGTGGTGAGTGGAAAGTGCGCGTAAAAAAACCCCGACCAGGCGTGAGCCTGGCCGGGGCAATATCTTGGCAAGTTGTGTGTTACGAGACAGTCAAGGATGAGTTCACATGATCGGTCAATCGCCCCTGGAACGACCCGTGAGAATCGTTATGGCGATTGCCTTGGATACAAATCCTTAGAAAGGAGGTGATCCAACCGCAGGTTCCC
>JANLUE010001267.1:0-6753 GCA_031363325.1 Gemmataceae bacterium | reverse complement strand
AGCCGCAATGGACCGACCGGGGCATGCGGAATCTCGAATTCGCCATCGACGTTCGTCACGCAGAAGTACGGATGATCGAAGACTTTCAGCCAAGCTCGGGCCCAAGGAGTGACCGTCGAACAAATCCCAATGGGGAATTTTTCGGCGACCATGACTTGCTTGAGTTCCATTCCATTGTTGGGGACGCCCTTGTTCGGAGCACCATTCTTGGCCGAGTCGAACGTAAACGTTTCGGCACCATTCGTCAGATTTCGCACGATGAGCATGTCGCCAGCCCGCGTCGCGCCGACGTGCGGGATGAACGCTCGCGGCGCGAGGGGCAGAACGAACAGGAACGACTTGGGTTCGCGGGCTGTGATCGGGTTGATGGCCTGGGGCGGAAACGTCGGGAACTCTTTGAGTTTCTTCGCCTTCAAGTCTTTGAGTTGTTCCGGCGTCGGCTCCGGGGCGAGCCACACAATCACGTCGCGAACGCCGCGATTTTCGGCGTTGATCACCCAATCTTCGGTGAGGGCTCCCAATGCTCCGGGGATTTGTGCCTGCTTGGGAATCACCGGGCCGTCGAACACGATTCGGCCGCGAACCGTTGCCCAACGGCCGACTTCCGGCGCGGCAGCGACGATCGGCTCCTCGGCCTTGGCATCGCCACGCGGGGCTTCGACAACTTCAATTGCCTCGTCGACAGGTACTGGCGCGGGAGCCTTGCGATACCCGATCGCGACCGTGACGCAAGCGGCGATTGCCACGATCGAAAAGCACGCGATGAATCGGCCCATTGAACCCCTCCTACAGCCACTTCTTCCGGTAGAAGATTGTAATCGGAACCAGGGCCACGAGGGCCATCAATCCGAGCGCGAACGGGTAGCCGTACTCCCAATTTTTCTCGGGGAGGTTTTCGAAGTTCATGCCGTAGATGCCGGCGATCAGGGTCATCGGCAGGATCACGGTCGAAATCATCGTGAGGACTTTCATGATCCCGTTCAGTTGATTCGAGACGGCGGCGAGGTGGGTCTGCATGAGGTCGCTGACCATTTCGCGGGCCCCTTCGATCAACTCCGTGTAGCGGACCAGGTGGTCGAACACGTTTCGGTAATAGGCGATCTCGCGATCGTCGACGAGCTCGAACTCGCCGCGGGTCAAGCGGGCGAGCACTTCGCGTTGCAGGATCAGCGTCTTTCGAAGGGCGACCACGCGCCGCTTCATTTGCACGAGTTCGAGCAAGAGTTGCCGCGACGGCGTCTCGAACATGACCAGTTCGATCTCTTCGAGTCGATCGACGACGCGATCGACCTCGGGGGCGAATTCGTCCACGAGTTCGTCGAGGATGCGATGGAACAGATAGTCCGGACCACGGCCGCCGAGCGCGGCGTGGCGCAGGAGAAACTGTTTGCAGGCCGTCACGGCCGACATCGGGCCGTAGTGATGCGTGATGAGGACCTGATCCATGAGTACCGTACTCAGTTGCCCGAGCGCGATCGCACCGGCCGGCGCGTCGGGCTTCGCTGGGCGGATCAGGTTCACGACGACGAACAGATAGTCGGGGAATTCCTCGGCCTTGGGTAAGTGCGGCGCGCCGTCTTCCTCGCGGCGCGAACGAGTCATGTCCTCGACCGACAGCGCGTGAACGGGGAACGTCTTCTGGAAGACGATGGCTTCCTCGTCCGGCGTGGGGTCGTCGAGGTCGAGCCACCAGACTTCGCCGCTCGGCACGGGACCGACGGTCGATAGGTCCGGGGCTTGTTCCCAGGTCCCGAGGTTCCGGCCCGGTTGCCAGCGATAGAGGGAGATCATGCTCGCATGTTATTCGGCGGTGGGCGTTCGCAACTCCGGTGGGATCGCGAACTCCGTGGTCGCGCCACTACTGCCGCCAACGCGGGGATAGAAGCAACGCACCGTCGTGCCCTTGCCGGTCGCGCTTTCGATCCGCACGAAGCCGCCGGCTCGATCCGTCAGTCGACGGACGATTGGCAGGCCAAGGCCAGTCCCTTTCGCCTTGGTGGTGAAGAACGAATCGAAGGCCCGGTGGAGGGTCTCGACATCCATGCCCGCCCCCCGGTCTTCGACTTCGAGCATGACGAAGTGTTCTTCGTGGCCGGGCGATTCCGCGGCCTTGATGGGCCGAATTCGCACGCCGATCAACCCGCCGCCCGACATGGCGTCGCGGGCATTCGTCACCAAATTCAACAGAACCCGCGTGAAGTCCGACCGATTGACGAGAACCTGACCGACCGTCGAGTGGCGATTGAAGTCAATACGGTGGCCCCGGCCGACGGCCGCTTGAAGGGCGGGCAAGAACTCCGCCGTCACTTCGGCCAGGTTCAGCACGGTTGGCGGTCGGCCACTGGGCCGCGCGAACTCCAGGAGTTCCGAGACGAGGTCGGTCCCGCGATGCGCGGCCGTCGCGATGGCCGAGACGCTTTCGCCCGCGTCCGTCGGCAGGTCGCTTCGGCCGCCCAACAGTTCGGCATGGCCCCGGACGACCGACAGCAAATTGCGAAAGTCGTGGGCCACCCCTGCGGCGAGTTGAGCGAGCGACTCCGCCTTGTCCAGGGCGACGAGTCGTTCCTCTTGAGCCCGGCAGAGCGCGCGCAACTCCGTCCGCTCCGCCGAGCCGATTCGCAACGCCAGGAGGTCGGCCATCGAACCGGCGAAGTCGCGGGCCTCGGTCGTCCATTCGTGGACCGGCCCGACGGCTTCCAGACACAAGACGCCAAATGCTTCCGCTTCAACGAAGATGCTCGCGTCGAGCATCGACGTGATGCCCAGAGGAAGCAAATAGGCTTCGTTCAACTCGGCCGAATGTGGGTCGCTGGCCGCGACCTCGGCCGGGACCGCCTTGCGAACCTGGAGAGCCGCGAAGTACGCGGGGAAGTCCGCGACGCGCAGGACCGCTCCGGCCAAGTGTTCGTTCTTCGATCGCTCGAACACGTTGGCGCAGCGGATCGCCGAGCGATGATCCACGAACACCCAGACGCCGACGCGTTCGACGCCGATCGTCTCGGCCGTCCGTTCGCAACAGCGTTGGAAGACCTCGAGCAGTGTCAGCCCGGTCGCGCCGGCCAGTGCGACCATCTCCATGCGGGCGACTTCGGTCGGGCGCCGGGGTTCAGCATAAGTGGGCATGGCAACCTCGGAAATGCGGGTCACTGGCCATCTTACACGAACCGCACGGCATCTATGCGACGAATCGTCGCACTCGCTCGTCGGTCGATTCGGCCAGGCCGGTTGGTGAGCCATCGTAGATGATTTGGGGCTCGCCTTCCTTCAGTCCCGCGATCGGGAAGAACATGACCACGCGATCGGCCACTTTGCGAACCGTCTTCAGGTCGTGGGTCACCACGATCGAAGTGACCGGCCGACGCTCGCGGGTTTGGACGATCAGGTCGTTGATGCGATCCGAAACGACTGGGTCGAGTCCGGTGGTCGGCTCGTCGTAGAGCATGACCTCGGGGTCGAGCGCGAGCGCACGCGCGAGACCCACGCGCTTGCGCATGCCGCCCGAAAGTTCCGCCGGCGATTTTTGGATCGCCCCCTCGGGAAGTCCCACTTCCGCCAGTCGCGAATGAACGCGGTCGCGAATGTCCGATTCGCTCATTCCATGCAAGGCACGGAGAGGATAGGCCACGTTCTCGTAGACGGTCAAACTGTCGAAAAGTGCGGCCCCCTGGAACAGGAAGCCGAATCGTCGACGCACCGCATCGAGTTCCAGTGTGGTGCGTTCCGCGAGCGGTCGGCCCTCGACGAGCACCCGGCCCGACTCGGGCCGAAGGAGGCCGACGATCGACTTGAGCAATACGGTCTTGCCGCAACCGCTTTCGCCGATGACCAGCAACGTTTCGCCGCGATGAACCGGCAGCGTGACATCGCGAAGAACCGGTTGCGGGCCGAACCGCATCGACACGCGGTCCACGAGTATCAACGGTTCGGCGGCCATGGGCTGTCCCAATCTCAGTTCCCCGACGGAAACACGCGCAACGGCAAATAGACTTTCGAGGTCTTCTTCGACACGTTGTCCGTCGCCTTGAGTTCGATCAGGAAGCCGCCCTCGCGGTTGAGTGGCACACCGAATCGCATCGGAACGCCGACGATTTTCTCGTCGACTTTGCCATCGGCCTCGTCGGGGATTTGCTTCACGGTGGGCTTCAGGAGCGTCGGGTTCTTGTCCTTGTCGTAAACGACCATTTCGATCGTGATGTTCGGTTGTTTCGTCGTATCCCGGTCGAAGCCGACCACCGCGAAATGAACGTACATCGCCTGACCGGTCACGCCAACGAGGGGGGCGGGCATCTCGCCCTTGAGGTCGGCGGCCGTGTAGAGTTGCACGATCCCGAACCCCTTGGCCAACACTTCGAATTTGTGCTCGATCGTCTTTGACGCGTTCATCTCCTTGATGGAGAGATCGGTCACGGTGACTTTGCACGTGTACGTGCCGGCCGGTTGATCGATGCCGATGCTGACAAAGGCCCGGGCCGGCAGCTTGGTCCCGCCGAGGGGCAGGAAGTCGTCGCGTTCCACGGGTTGTTGCTTGAAGATCGACTTGCCCGCCCCGTCGCTAACCTCCATGGCCATACCATACTTTACGCGACCGGTGTCGCTGACTTTGATCCCTTCGATATCGAACGACAAGTAAAAGATGTCGCCGGGGATCAGCTTGTTGTCCGGCCGTGTCGAGCCGAGTTCGCCGTAGGTGATGCGCGGGTTCGCGAGCGAAAGGGTCGTCTGTCCCTGGGCGGGGGCCAGGGTCAAAGCAAGTAGGGCCACACTGGTGAACATGCAAACCTCGCGGCACGAATTCGGAAGGCCGGTATTGTGGGCGGAACGGCCCGGAAAGGCCAGTCGAGTTTGACGCCGGCCAATGGGCCATCAATTCACCGCGAATCGGCGGCAAACGTTGGCGCGAATGCGAACGGCGGGAAAAATTGCCGGGCCACCGGGGTGGGAACGTCGAATTGACCCACCCCGGCGCGCGAACTCAGTCGCCGGCCCCTTCATCGAACAGGTCTTCCGAAATGGGCTCCGGCCCAATGACAAACTCGTGCGTGTCGAGTAACGGATCTCGGTCGTCCGGGCCGGTCCAGCCCGCGACAAACCAATCGCCGACCGCGCTGACGAACTCGTTCATCGTCGCCCTCCCATGAAGTGGTTTTCCGCCGAGTGGTCCGGCCCAGTGGCCGATGCGGGGCACTCGAGCGTCGGACATGGGCGTCCTGAGCGATCCCCGGCCTTGGGGAGAATTGACGTCCGGATTATGCCCACGTCGCGGCGGGACCGCAAGCGCGAAATCGAAATTCCGCGCAAGTCTTTCGGTCGGTTGGGCAAGCCGGGCCGATGACCCAAGGGACGAAGCTTGCCGTGAGTTGCACGCCGGCCGGTCGTCCCTTTATCATGTAAACCAGTCCGCCCGACCCGGAACCCCACCGCATGTCCCGCAACCTACTCGCCAGTTTCCTCCTGCTCGTGGCCGCGCCGGCCGGCTTCGCCCAGGAGAAAAAGACGACCCAGATCCGCTGGTATGGCCACTCGTTCTATCAGCTGACCACGACCGCTGGCACCAAAGTCGCTTTCGACCCACACGCCATTTCCGCCTATGGCGCTCCGTCCCTGACTCCGGATGTCGTACTCATCACGCACCCACATAACGACCACAATCGAAAAGAAGTCTTTACGAACGGCGACTCCAAGGACCTCAAGGCCTTCGAGGGCGTGCTACCGAAGGGCAAGATCGGCGAATGGAACATCATCGACCAGAAATACAAGGACCTCCGGGTTCGCTCGGTCGGCACGTTTCACGACGATGAGGAGGGAGCCAAACGCGGCCGCAACAGTGCGATGATCCTCGAATCCGACGGACTGGTGTTCTGCCACCTCGGCGACCTCGGCCACGAGTTGAGCGAGGAGCAAGTGAAAGCGATCGGCCCGGTCGATGTGCTGATGATCCCGGTCGGCGGCATCTACACGATCAACGGCGAGACCGCCAAGAAAGTCGTCGACCAGCTCAAGCCGAAACTGTTCATCCTGCCGATGCACTACGGCACGAAGGTCTATAACGATGTCCAGCCGCCGGACGAGTTCCTCGAAGGCCAGAAGAAGGTGAACAAACTGCCCGAGGAAAACAACTTGTTGGAGATTCCGGCGGGACTGAAGGCCGACAAGCAACCGACGATCGTTATGCTCGGCTGGAAACAGGAAGCGAAGAATTGAAGGTGGAACAATATCCATGAACACGTCGCTCCTCGAAGGAACGACCGGACAATTGATCTCAGTCGCTGACCGGTTCCGATTTGGACGCCGTGGAAATCGCTTGGAAGTCGGAGCGATCCACGGCGGTCACCGCATTGCACTTGGCGGGAGTCCGTGTCGAGCATGGTGTTGGGTCAGCGCTGATTCGGCCCGTTGTTTCGGCAAACGTGGCCAATGGCTGGGACGATCGAAGCGCTTCGGGCGGCCACCTCGGTCGAGCGCGGAGCCGCGAAGCGGTTCGAGCGAGGCTGGGGACCGAAAAACTCCAATTCCCACTCGGTATCGGGTTTAATCCCGGTTCACGCTGACAACCGGAGTTCCATACGGTACACGAACGCGTTGCGGATTCGTCGCAGCCCTTCAGGCTGCGGGGATGGGCGTGGACCCAAACCCAGGGCGGCGATGGCTGCGCCCTCTTGCCCTGGGCTGAACAATCCCAGGCCGTTGGCCTGAAAACCTCGGACAAAAACACGGAATCGATGGCCTCACACATCTTGAATCGTCTTCAGGCCA
>JANLUE010001255.1:0-2307 GCA_031363325.1 Gemmataceae bacterium | reverse complement strand
GATCAGCGTGTTCGCCGGCGTGAACGGCGTGTCGTTGTCGGCGATCGACTTGCGATAGCGGCGGTAGTCGAGGTAGAAATTCCGCACCGGCGTCGCATCGATCTTCGTCCAGGCTTTGTCGCTGACGGCCACGAACGCCAGACCCGGTGGCATCATCAAGGCCTTCTGGGAGCCCGTCACGCACACATCAATGTGCCAGTCGTCCGTGCGACACTCCATCGCGCCGAGGCCGCTGATTCCATCGATCACGAGAACCGCCGGGGTATTCGCCACGAGCTTGCCGAACGCCTCGACATCGTGGCCGACACCCGTCGATGTTTCACTCAGTGTGGCGAACACCGCGACCGTGTCGGGGTGCTTGGCGAGGGCTTCTTCGAGTTGGGCCGGCGCGATCGCCTTGCCATAGGGGGCCTCGACCGAAACGATGTCGATCCCGAAGCCCTTCATGACGCCACGCCAGCGTTCGCCCCATCGGCCGGCCGTTAGCAAGATCGCTTTCTTGCCGGGGGAAAGCAAGTTCGAGACGGCCGCTTCCATCCCGCCGGTGCCGGAACTCGTGAGGGCGAGCACGTCGTTCGTCGTCTGGAAGACGTACTTCAGGTCGGCGAGGACGTCGGCCAGAACTTGCTTTTGCTCGGCCGTCCGATGATATGTAACGGGCTTGGCCAGTTCGAGAAGGGTCTCTTCCGGTACGGGCGTCGGCCCCGGCGTGAACAGGCGCGGCTTCAACATCGGCTTCGGTCCTCAACGCGGAATTCGGATCAACGGATCAATGTACCGTCGAACTGCCGCGCCGTCCGGGCCGCAAACCATTTTCGGCGAGAGTGTGTCGCAAGAAAATTGCTACGCCAACACCCCGCGCACAACCTTGCCGGCCACGTCCGTGAGGCGATAGTCGCGGCCGGAGTGGCTGTAGTAGGTTAGCTTTTCGTGGTCGAGGCCCATGAGGTGCAGGACCGTCGCGTGGAGGTCGTGGACGTGGACGCCGTTCTTCGCGACCTTTACGCCGTGTTCGTCCGATTCGCCGTAGGCGATGCCGCCCTTGACCTCGCCCGGCGACTGAGCGAACGTGGCGTGCGGTTCGTCGAACTGATCGACACCGGGGCGTCGAACAACTGGGACGCCCATTCCGACATGATCCAGCACGAACCGCTCGCGAAGTACATCGACAAGCCGATCGCGGCGCTTCTCATCGACCTGAAGCGACGTGGACTGCTGGACGAACGCTCGTCGTGTGGACGACGGAGTTTGGCCGCACGCCGGCCAGGATGGTACGCGGCGTCGAGGCCACCACGGAGCGTGTTTCTCGTCGTGGCTCGCCGGTGGCGGTGTGAAGGGCGGAATCACTTGCGGCGAGACGGACGAACTCGGCGCGGCTGTCGGCAAGGACTTGGTCCACGTCCACGACTTCCACGCCACGGTCCTGCACCTCATGGGCCTCGACCACGAAAAGCTAACCTACCGCCACTCGGGCCGCGACTTCCGCTTGACCGAAGTGCACGGCGAGGTGGTGAAGAAAGTGCTGGCCTGAACTCGGTACGCGGTGGTGTACAATACCATCGAGTTGCGTCCCGCGCGAAAGAGTTTGCTCATGCCGACCACCTCCGACATCGTGCTCGCCGAGGAACAACGACGGGCCGAGGATCTGTATGAACGCATCGTGCGCCCCGCGCTCCGCTCGGAGGACGATGGGAAATTCGTGGTCGTTGCCCTGGAGGCCGACGACTTCGAGGTTGATGTTGACGAATACGCCGCGTTCCGTCGGCTTCAGGCCCGTCGCCCGGGTGCTCGGCTTTGGCTCATGCGAACCGGACCTGAGCCGGCGTACCGCATCCGCCGAACGGAAGGGGACTCGCGGTGACCGCTCAAGGTTTGGTCAACTCGCGCCTGGAAGCCGTCCTCCGACTTCGGCTCCGCGGTTCGACCGGAACATCGGGTGAGTTCGACGCGGTCATCGACACCGGTTACACCGGGCTTCTGACTCTGCCGGCCGTGGCCGCGGAATCGCTCGGGCTGGAACGGGGGATGGGCGGCCAAGCCACCCTGGCGGATGGATCGGCGCGGCGATTCGATACTTTCATCGCCGAGTTGGAATGGGGCGATGAATGGCGGACTGTCGTCGTGTCCGCGCTCGGGTCCGAGGTGTTGGTCGGGATGCGATTGTTGGCTGGGCACGAGCTGCGGGTCCATGTGGCCCCCGGCGGAATCGTGGAGGTCGTGGCAGTTTTTCCGGGCCAACGCGCACCAAGTCAGTCGCCCAAACTCAGCACCCCGCGCACAACCTTGCCGGCCACGTCCGTGAGGCGA
>JANLUE010001168.1:0-12263 GCA_031363325.1 Gemmataceae bacterium | reverse complement strand
CGATTGGTCCCAAGCGTCAGCCCAAGCCAGGCGATGACAGCGTGCAAAGCATTATGAGTGCGGTTTTCTCAGGCTTTTAGCGTGCGCCAGCATAAGCATGCCGTTGAGACAGTTTTCTTGGCGCAATGCCCCCTATTCACGGCCACATTGCTCAGGTAGTTTCCGCGCCATCAAGCCCGAGCCAGTGACTGGCCGCGCCCAGCTGAATAGGCTTTAAGCCTGGAGACATGCGTATGCGTCGCCTTTCGTCGGTTGCCTCACTTGTGCTGGCTCTTGCGGTAAGTACCAATCTTGCGCTAGCTCAGAGCCAGGATGCGGCGCAATCAGATAAAGTTGCAGCGACAGACCCGGCAGCGCAGCCAGCAGACCCATCAGATCCCGGCATGGATGCCACCGCTACCGGCAACACAGGTGCCGAGCCTGCGGCCGATGCCATGCCGTGGCCCGTGACCCATGCCCCCGATACAGCACCCGCGCCAGACACAACGGCCATCGAGCCCGCCCGGTCCAGCAAGCCTGAAGAAAAAACCGGATTTGTCTTTGGGCCAGAGGTTCGCGACCGCCTGCCGAAAGATCGCGGCGATGAATTGATCGCGGTTGCCATTGAGCGTGCCAAATACCCGGAGGGCGGCGTTCGTGTCGCTGAAGATAAAGCCACGGAAGTCGCTCGTGAACGGTTGCGAGCCGGCCCGAACCGAGACGAAGTCGTACTCGGGGCTGAGGTCGGCCAACTTCACTTCGCCGAACCATTCCTGAAGCGTGGCCCAACCTCGTTCTCGCTCGCGACCCTTGTTCACGTCCGGCGAGACGACGCCGTATTCCTGGGCCATCAACAGGTTGTAGTTGAAAGCCGGAGTGAGTTTGACGCGCCAGTCGGCGGGCTTGAACGCGGCGTCACCGTGGAACACATCGACGGAGAACGTCGCGAGTTGGTTGTAAACGAGTTGCCCGCTTCGGCCGAAGAAATCGACTTCCCCTTCGTTGCGGGTGCTTTCGAACGGGCTCGTGGCCGTCGGAATCGTGCGACCTTCGAGAAGCCCAGTGGTCGAGGCGGTAACAACCATAAAGGTATGTTGCCCGATGATCGGGTAGTCGCCTTTGAGAACGTTCTGGTTGTATGGGTCGATGGCGCGACCGAGCTTGTACGGGTAGTCCAGGCCATGCGGGAAGCCCTGGCCGTATCGGTCCCAGAACGGGAAGCCGATTCGCCAACGGTCTTCGACTGTTTCGTACTCGGCATTTCGTCCGGAGCGCGGTGCGACGCCACTGGGTCCGCTGAAGCCGAGCGGCGGATCGAGTGGCGTGACGGGCAAGATTGTTTCGGCGGGCGTTGGCGGGATCACGATCGTCGGCGGATCGATCGGCCGACCCACGACGGGTGGCCGCGTCAACGTCTGACCCTGGGCGGGCAGGACTTCGGGGACGAGCGTCAAGGGATCGGGCTGAGCGCGCAGGCTCGGTGCCGAGACGGCGAGTGCCATCAGCGCCGCGAAGCCGTTAAGCGCGAGCCACCGACCCATGCGAAAACCCCTCCCCCAGGGTCGCCGGTGTCGAGACGGATCGAATCGAGATGGGGGCATCTACCGCGACCGGCGGGGCCTGTCCAGAGCAAAGTCGCGTTTCGATTGCCCGCACCTACGGCAATGGATAGCCGCTGTAGCGATACGTTCCCAGCGAATAGACCTTCACGACCGCCCGGCGAATGTTCAGGCTCTCCGGGTCACCGAGGAGCTTTCGATTGAGGACGAGTTGAGCCACGTCGTCGGCGGCCTGATAGATTCCGTCGTGAAGCGGGTTGGAGTCCGTGATCCGACGGCCGGTCATCTTCCGATGGAAGATCGACTGGGCCAGGTACGCCGCCGATTCGTCGAGCGGGATGTCGCGGTCCCGGCCTTTGAGGTGGTTGACGGCGTGAACCGCCTCGTGAACGACCGCCGACTTCTGAAGCGGCGTATGCATGTCGGCGTAGCGGATGCGGAACATCGGCGGCGAGGCCGTGTAGTCGTACTCGGCTTCCGCGCCGGGGCTCATGCCCGCCGGGTTCACGGAGATGCCGATCTTGCCATCGAGGATCGCCTGGCCGACCTTGTGGAAGAACGTCGGATAGACCAACAGGTCGTCGAGGACAAAGTCGAGATAGTTCAGGTACGGGCTGCCAAGGACGTTCATGATCGATCGCGCGGCCCGACGGCCGACATCGTTCGTCACCACTTTCGGAATATAGACGACGCCCTTGGTCGCTCCCTCGAAGCGGTAGTTCTTGCCATCGGCGCTCGTGTTGACGCAGCCGACGCGTTCCTCCATGTACCAGTTCACCGCCTCGCACTTGTGCTGAATGGTGCCGATCGATCCGGAGCAATCGATCACCCGCCTGATCGGGATGGCGCGGATCGGCGACCCCGATGGTTCGCTCCGGACGGTCTCCGTGGATGGCCGCGCCGAAAGCGGATTCCATGCAACCAGTATGCTCGTTTCGCGGCCAGTTTGCCAGTCTCGACATCCGCCGAAGCGGCCTACTGCTCCGCAGGTAAGTAAAGCTATGCACGAATTTGAAGCGTGTCTGAAAGCCCCGCGAAAAGATGCGATTCCGAATCTCCGCAAGAATCGTGCATAGCTTTACTTGCCTGCGGAGCAGAAGTGTCTTGTCACACCTTAATAGTTGGGTTGGGATAGCGCCGTTTGACGTAAATGGCAGGCTAGATCCATGACTCCAACCCAACAATTAAGGTGTGACACAGCACTACCTTCCGCCCACGAAGGGTCACAACAGGTCGCGGTCGGTCTCGGAGCATTTCGACGCGGCCGCCTTCAGCACGCGGGCCAGGGTCGCGGTCGTCTTGATCATGTTGCCCTTCAGATCAAAGCATCGACCCGTTACAAGGCCGATGGCCGAGGGGCATCGGCGACTCACGTTGGTCATCGCCGACTTTAGCCATCGAATTGATGCGGCTCGACGCGAGCGAGAGAATCGGTGAGCCAAGGGAGGGTAGTTTGGAAGTCGAGAAGCGACTCGCCGGCTGCCAACGAGCGGACAATTCGACTTCATCTGATGAAGTGCTGCCGCTGTGAGTTTGATCCGTAAAGTGACTCGAAAGGCGGCAGCGTCATCGGAGCGCGTGCGGTGAACCGAAGGAAGCTACAGTTCCTCGCGAAGACGCGCCTCCAGGATGCAAAAGTGCTGTTGGGACGTAAGAGGTGGTCCGCGGCGTATTGTTTGTGTGGATACGCGATCGAGTGTGCGTTCAAGGCTCGTTTGCTTCGGCATATCGGCGAATCAGACGCGCTTTACGGTGATTCGGGATTTCGGAAGAAGGTCAATGAATTTTGGACGCACGACCTTGGCACGCTTCTCAGCAGCGGGGGCCTTGAAGCGGAATTCGGCGCCGCTCGGGGGGCCGATCCGATGCTCGACGGATTCTGGTCGGTAACGGTGCAATGGAAGGAGACATCGAGGTATGAGGAAAAATCGGAATCGGAAGCGAAAACGTTGTTTCAAGCGGTCAGCGATTCCGCAGGAGTGTTTCAATGGTTTCTGAATCGTTGGTGATTGAGCAGATCAACGAAGGCAAACGGTTCCTCGGGAAATTGGACGAGGGAGGGATCAAGGTCCGCGCCGCTTGTTGGATCAAATCCGCGGAAGGGGAGCGTTGGCGACTGTACGTTGCCAGCCCAGTGATGGATGAATCGCCGGGCATCGAGCCCTACCATCGCGTGCTTCGAGTACTTCGTTCACTCGGCCCGGATTGGATCACGAGTTCCGATGTCGAACTCCTTGGCGGCGGGCATCCAATTGTCAATGACGCGATCGAGGTTTTGCGGCTCTTTCCGCACGACTCGCCAGTCAAATCTCCTCGGTCGGTCGTTGGCAAGATTCCAGCGGCGGAGATCTACGTTTACTACCCGCTCGACGTGGTGAAGGTGCCGATTTACCATTTGATCTACTCCGGTGCTCCGTCGGAACACGTCGGGATCCTGACACTCGACCCGGAAATCTTGAAGGGGCGGTGGATTTCCGAAGGGCCGGACGGCGGGCGGTACGAAGGCAAGGCGGAATTGGATTGCATCGTCGCGGTGCCGAAAGATTCGAAACTCCGGCGAAACACCAACGGCAGCAACGTACTGACCTGGAACCTCGGCCGACAAGTAATCGAGTCCGGTGCAAGCGAGGTCTGGAGTTTCGCCAAATTCGGCTTACATGGTTTCCATTTTCTAAACGACGACGACTCACAAAACGGCTCGAAATCAAATCCAAGAGCGAGCGCGCGTAGCCGGACATGAACTACATCGACCCCCATATCCACATGATCTCGCGGACCACCGACGACTACCAGCGCATGGCGTATGCCGGGTGCGCGGCCGTCAGCGAGCCGGCGTTTTGGGCGGGGTTCGATCGCGGGTCGGCGCGGGCGTTTCACGATTACTTTCGCCAACTCACCGAATACGAGCCACGGCGGGCCGCGCAGTTTGGCATTCGCCATTACGGTTGGCTGTGCATCAACGCCAAGGAGGCCGAGAACGTTGCGCTGTCGCGTGAGGTCATCGCGATCATCCCGGAGTTTCTTCGCAAGCCGAACATTCTGGGCATCGGCGAGATTGGCTTGAACAAGAACACGCCCAACGAGTCGACAATCTTTCAGGAACACCTCGACCTCGCGATGAAGACCGACGAATTAGTGCTGATCCACACGCCGCACCTGGAGGACAAGTTCAAGGGCACGCGGATGATCGTGGACATGTTGAAGGGCGACAAGCGGGTCAAGCCACATCGAGTGCTGATCGATCACGTTGAGGAACACACCGTGAAACTGGCGCTCGACAACGGCTTCTGGTGCGGGATGACGCTTTATCCCGTGACGAAGTGCACGCCGGCCCGAGCGGCCGACATCGTCGAGATGGTGGGTACCGATCGCATCATGGCCAACTCGGCCGGCGACTGGGGCAAGTCGGACCCCCTGGCCGTTCCGGAGTTCATTCAGGAATTGAAGCGTCGCGGCCACGCCGAGGCCGAGATCCGCAAGGTCGTCTACGACAACCCCCTCGCCTTCTGGCGGCAATCGAACAACTGGGTCGAGTGGTAGAAGCGTCGCCCGCCGCACCGCATTTCATGGCCAAATCTTAACGACAGTTTCGCGAGACTTCGCGCGCGGCGGACGTTACTCTGTCCCAGCCATCCAACCGCACTGGGGCAACACCATGTTCGACCTGACTCGGATTCCCGAAGCCGTCCGCGCCGAAGGCGGCGTGTCGCGACGATTGTTCCTCGCCTACGGCGCGGCCCTCGCCGCGCTGCCGCAATTGGCGACGCAGTCCGTCGCTCGCGAGCGCAAGACCTCGTTCGTGGCCGACCCGTTCACACTCGGAGTCGCATCCGGCGACCCCGATGCGACGAGCGTCGTTCTCTGGACTCGGCTCGCGCCGAAGCCGCTTGACCCGGACGGCGGACTGAAGCCCGAGGCGATCGCGGTCGCCTGGGAGATCGCGGAAGACGATGGCATGAAGAACGTCGTCGCCAGTGGCTCGGCCATCGCGACTCCGCAACTCGGGCACGCCGTCCACGTCGAACCGAGGGGACTGAAGCCCAATCGCTGGTATTGGTATCGGTTCCGGTCCGGCGACGCGACGAGTCCGATCGGGCGAACGCGGACCTTGCCAACGGCCGACGCGGATCCGGAGAAGCTTTCGTTCGCGTTCGCTTCGTGCCAGCACTTCGAACACGGCCTGTTCACGGCCTACGAACGGATGGCCAAGGACGAACTGGACCTCGTGATCCACCTGGGCGATTACATTTACGAGTACCCGCATCGCGAGAGCACGAAACTCGTCCGCAAGCACACCGGGCCGACCGACGGCAAGATCAAGACGCTGGCCGACTACCGGGGCCGGCACGCGCAGTATCGTTCCGACCCGGCTTTGCACGGCATGCACGCCCGGTGCCCCTGGCTCGTCACCTGGGACGACCACGAATTCGACAATAACTACGCCAACGACATTCAGGAAGAGCAGCGCGGCAAGGCGAAGCCGGCCGACCCCGTCGACTTCCTCGTGCAACGGGCGGCCGCCTATCAGGCCTACTTCGAGATGATGCCATTGCGCAAGCGGTCCCTGCCGACCGGCCCGGACATGCAACTCTACCGCAAGGCGTCGTTCGGCCGACTCGCCGAGTTCTTCGTGCTCGACACGCGTCAGTATCGGACGGATCAGCCGAACGGCGATGGACTCAAGCCGCTCAACGACGAAGCGCTCAAGGCAACGAACACGATCCTCGGCCAACGGCAACGCCGCTGGCTCGATGCTGGACTCATCACCTCGACCGCGACCTGGAACGTCCTCGCTCAACAAGTCATGATGGCCATGGTCGAATTGCGCTTCGGCGAACGCAGCGGCTATGCGATGGATCAGTGGCCCGGCTACGCCCACGAGCGCATGGACTTGATGCGGTTCATCGCCGATCGCCGCGTGCCGAACCCCGTGGTTCTGACGGGCGACATCCATTCCAACTGGGTCAATGAATTGCGGGTCGACGATCGGAAGTCGGATACGCCGGTGGTCGCGACGGAGTTCGTCGGGACCAGTATTTCGACCGGTGGGAACGGCGCCAAAGTCGTGGCCGGACTGGATCGATTGACGGCCGCCAATCCCGGCGTCAAGTTCCACAATCGCGAACGCGGCTACGTTCGCTGCACGGTCACGCCGAACGCGTGGACGAGCGATTACGTGGCCGTCGAGGACGTGCTCAAGCCCGGCGGAGCGACCGAAACGCGAGCGACCTTCGTGGTCGAAGCGGGAACCCCGGGGGCCAAGAAGGCGTGAGGTTCGCCTGCGCCGGGCGGCGCGATCGGTCGGCACACGCGTTGACCGCAACCGCCCGCCCGGCGGTGATAACCTCACGCAATTATTTTCGGATTATTCATTTGCGTTTGCGAAAACGCATTGTTACGATTCTCTCCCATCCACTCGCGGATCAGGTCGGTACTCGGGCCCACACACTCAATCGACTGGCTTCGCCCGAGTCCCGTCCACGGACTGTCCAATTGCCGGAACTCGATGTCGTGCGGAACGCGACACCGAGCTTGGGGCCGTGCGGCCATTGCGTCCGCCGGGCCGGTTGTACGGACCGAGAAGCAGTGCATCCCTCACCGTCCGAGAGAGACCACCATGCGTCGACATCAGTTTCCTGCGTGCCCCGTGCGGACGCGGCAATCGGCCCCCGCGCGCCGATTGAATCTGCAAACCCTCGAAGACCGCACGGTACCAGCTGGTACCCTCGGGGTCTTCACGAGCGTCAGTAACGTCGGCTCGATCGTGTACGAATCGATGGGCGGCGGCACGCTCGGAGTCGTGGCCGCCGAAGATGGCTTCGAGTCCGGCAGCCTCGGCGCGAGTTGGAGCACTTACTCCTCGCTGCCAACGGGCCAGATTCAAGTGACCGGTGTCTATGGCACCGCGAGCGGAGCGTATGCCCTGCTCATGGATCATCCGGAGGCCGGCGGCTTCCAGTACAACTTGAACGAAGCAATTCTGACGGTCGATCTGGCCGGTCAGTCGAACGCACTGCTCAAATTCTCGCACGCTTTCTTCAACGACGAGCCGGAACAATTCGCCGGGGATTTCAGCGGGCATTACAACGCGGACGGAATCGCGGTCAGCAATGATGGCGTGAACTGGCACCCGATCTTCAATGCCCAAAGTTACTTCAGCGGTTGGGACGCCCGGACGATTAACCTGAAGGACGCGATCGCCGGGACTGGGCTGACGCTCAACGATTCCACGTTCTACATCAAGTTCCAGCAATACGACAACTTCCCGCTCACGACCGATGGCCGGGGTTGGGACAACATCAAGGTCGTGAAGGCGGGGGGACCCGACACGCTGAGCTTCAGCGTCGATCCGGGCCAGACGATTCGCGTGGCCGTCACGGGCAGTTCCGACATCCAGGCGTCGGTTCAGCTGTTCAGCCCGAACAGCATCGTGGGCGCGGCCGTCGCGTCCGGCCCGGGTGCCGAAGCGATCCTGCCTTTGGTCACTGCCCCCGGTCGACTCGCGTCGAACTCGGCGGCCACGACCTATCGGCTCGTCGTGCAGAACTCGTTCAAGCCGGGGACCGTTGGCCCGATACCGAACCTCGGTGACTACACGGTCCGCGTCACGCTCAACGCCGATCTCGAAGGCGAAAATCACGGCGGGGCCGCGAACAACTCGCCGGGCTCGGCCCAATCACTGGAGCCCGACTTCATCGCGATCAACCGGGCCGGAGCCACGCCGGCCGGCGGCCGCGAGCCCGTTCGGGCGGCCATCCTCGGGACGACCGACTCGAGCCCATCGAGCGGCATCGTCGCCGAGCGCGAAGTGAACAATCCGCCGGCCGTCACACTCCCGCCCGTCCTGCCGACCGCTCAAAACATTGATGTGGGCGGCTGGAACCTGGACGATGACCCCAACTTCATCGAACCGACCGGGATCCCGCACCTTCAGATCGACGGCACGACGGACGGGACGTTCGACTATTACAAGTTCACGACGACGGCCGACTTCTCGTTCGGCCTGCTGTACCTGAACGAGTCGTTCGGCGACAAGATCGCCCTCGTGTGGGACACGGCGGGCAACATCGTCGGCTACTCGGATTTCTTCGGGTACTACTACGTCGATCTGCCGACGGCCGGGACTTACTACATCGGCGTGGGTTCGTTCAACTCATCGGCCGTGGCCGGCCAGTTCGTCGGCGCGCTACCGGAATCGGGCCAACCGTACAGTCTGCTCTTTTCGGTCCTCGACCATGCGACCAATCCGGGCGGCCCGAGCCCGCTCGCCGAGATCGAGCCGAACGACCCCGGCGTTCCCGTGGTCCCGGTCCCGACCGCAAGCCAGCGCCAGAACCTCGATCACGAAATATGGGTCGTCAATTCCGACCCGGCCGTCCCATCCGCCAACACGCTCCCGCATGTCCGCGTCAACGGCACGGGCGATGGGACGTTCGATTATTATTCGTTCACGGTTCCGGCCGGCGGCGGGCGGGTCGTGGTCGGGGCTCGCGACGTGCACTTCGCCTCGTACTACGGCCTCTTCGCCGTTTACAATTCGACCGGGCAGTGGCAGGGCTGGGGATACAACTCGCCGACCGGTGGGTTCGACTTCGACCGAACGCTTTCGGCGGGGACGTATTATGTCGGCGTCGGGACCGTCGACTCGACGTATTCCGGGTTCGACAATCAACTGCTTGGCACCGCACCACAGGCCGGCGACACGTACACGCTCAACGTCTCGGTCGGCGGCCATGCCGTCGAGACGCCGACGCTCGATGTCTACAAACTCCTGCTCCTGCCGGCCGATTTCGTCAAGGCCACGATCACTCGGCTATCGACCTACGGGGCCAAGATCGAACTGCTCGATAGCTCGGGGGCGGTTGTCGCGACCGGCAACCCGGCTCCGACGAACGTCGATGATGCGCTCTCCTACCGCGCACCGTTCGGACTCAATTCGAGCAATTACTACTTACGCGTCACCGGTACGGCCGCCAACTCGCCGTACAACCTGGTCGTGACCCGAAACGCCGAGGTCGAACTCGAAGGCAACAACTCGCTGGCGAATGCTCAGACGTTGGCGCCGACGCCGCTCGGCGGCCGTCGCTGGGTCACGGGGGCGATCCGCAACAGTTCGAGCCTGACGGCGATCGACAGCGGTTGGTGGGATGCTTCGGGCTTCCACAACGCGGCGAACACCAACTACATCACTGGCCAGTTGTCTGGGCAAGGCTACCGAAGCTTCTTCGTCTTCGACAAGGGCGCGCTCGATGGCGATGTTCAGTCGGCGACGCTCCGGGCGTACAATCCGGGCTATATCAGCCCGGACCCAACTGAAAACTTCGCGCTCTTCAACGTTGCGACGGACGTTGCCCGCCTGCAATCGTCCGGCTTCGGCCAAGCGGACATCTTCGACGACCTCGGGACCGGCGCGACCTACGGGTCGCGATCGGTCTCGGCGGCCGACAACAATCAGACGGTTAGCATCCCCTTGAATGCCGCCGCTGTGGCCGCGCTGAACGGCGCTTCCGGCGCGTTCGCGCTCGGCGGGGCCCTCACGACTTTGCGACCCGACAGTTTCGACTACGAGTTCGTTTTCGGGTCGAGCGGCAATGTGGCACCCACCCTCGAAGTCACCGCTCCCGGGTCGGACGTGTACAAGATCACCGTCCCGGCGGGCTTCAACCTGCAAGTCGACACGGCCACGCCGGGCGGCGGGTCGGGAGTGTTCGCCAACACCTTCGATCCGCAGATCAAGGTGTTCAATTCGGTCGGCGTGCTCGTGGCGTCGAATGATAACGGGGCGGCGGACGGCCGCAATGCCCTGCTCAGCTATCTCGTCGGTTCGGGCGGAACGTACTACGTCCAGGTGTCCGCCTCCACGGCGACGCCGGCACCGACTCAGGGCGAGTACATCCTGTCGATCGTCGATGGCCCGGTCCGTCCCGCGCCAACGCCGCAACCGCGCGCGGCCCTGGCCGCCCGCCGACTCGCCGCCAAGGCGAGCACGGCCCTGCCGGGAGCGCCCGCTTCGCTGGCCGTGCCGACGACGACCAAACCGTCGGCGGAACTCCCGCGCTTCGAATTGCCGAATCGGCCGCTGAGCGCTCGAGTGCCGGACTCCGTCGTGACCGATTCGCGGTTCCGGACCAACCCTCCGGAACGGACGAATGGGAGCGCCGAGAGCTTGCCGACGTCGACGCCAGCGTGGGTCGACCCAATGGAGGGGGCGCGGTAGTTCAGGTCGGTTGAATCTGCTCCGTGTTGAGTACTCCGTATTCAGCACGGAGTACTCCGTACTCAAATCCAATTGGCGACAACCCTCCACCGGCCGTCCTCATTCGCGACGCGGCGTGCGGAACTTCGGCGACAGGAGCGGAGTTCCGTCGCCAAACCTCGGCTTAACTCGCTGCTGAAGATGTCGCATACTCGGGGCTTGCGCCGGTGGCAGTTGCCAAGTCAAGCGCGGATTTCCGAGAAAATATCCGTCGGGGGGCTTTCGCAAATCGACCCCCCGCATTATTTCCTTTGATAGAGGGAAGAACTCGTTTCGTTGGAACCCAAACCGCAACATGGACCATTTCCACTACCGCGACCGCATCCTCCACTGCGAGGACGTGCCCCTGGCCGAGTTGGCCGAGAAGTACGGCACGCCGTTGTTCGTCTATAGCCAGGCCACGCTCCTTCACCACCTGGGGCAGATTCAAACGGCGTTCGCCGAGGCGAAACCGATCATTTGTTATTCGGTGAAGACCAACGGGAACATCCACATCAGCCGGCTGATGGCCGAACACGGTTCGGGGTTCGATGTCACGAGCGGAGGAGAACTTTACCGCGCGCTCGCCGCGGGCGGCGACCCGAACAAGATCGTTTTCGCGGGCGTCGGCAAGACCGATGCCGAGATGCGCTATGCCTTCGAGACGGACATTCTGTTCTTCGATGTCGAAAGCGAACAGGAACTCCATCGCCTCGGGTACATCGCCAGGGGGCTCGGCAAAGTTGCACGAGCCAGCCTTCGCGTGAACCCCGATCTGCCGCCCAAGACGCACGTTAAAACCGACACGTCCGTCAAGGGCGTCAAATTCGGGCTCGACATCGAGACGATCCTGGACGTTGCCCAGGGGGTGGTTGGCAACCCGAACATCCAGGTCGTCGGCCTGCACATGCATCTCGGCTCGCCGATCCTGTCAGCCGACCCGTCTCGAGCCGGGGCGGAGAAGGGCAAGACACTGATCGCCCAGTTGCGGAAACAGGGTCATCCAATTCAGTACCTGAACATGGGGGGCGGGTTTGGCATCCACTACCGCAAACAAGAGGCCCTGCCGGCCAGCGCTTTCGCCGAAGTGATCCTGCCGGCCGTCCGCGAAACGAAGACGCAACTCGTGCTCGAACCGGGTCGGTTTATCGTTGGAAATGCGGGCATATTGCTGAGTCGCGTTCTGTTTACCAAGGAGTCCGGCGGCAAACATTACATCATCCAGGATGCGGCCATGAACGACCTCATCCGGCCAACGCTTTACGACTCGTTCCACCGCATTTGGCCGGTCGCGCCCGCGCCCGGCTTGCCGGCCCCGCCGACCGACTACGAGGCGCCGATCGTTGACACGTTCGCCCAGAATGTGGTTGGCCCGGTGTGCGAATCGGGCGACTTCCTGGCGAAGGACCGCCATTTGCCGGCCATGAAGCGCGACGATTTGCTGGCGACCTTCAGTGCCGGCGCGTACGGCATGGCGATGAGTTCCAACT
>JANLUE010000127.1:0-9295 GCA_031363325.1 Gemmataceae bacterium | reverse complement strand
CGCGGGCTATTTAAGGAACTTCGCGAATCGGTGATGTCGACCGTGGTGCAACATCGCACTCGCCACGCGGAGGGACACTACGTCTGGTGCGAGACGACGGCCCGGGCCGTCCGCGATGCCGAGGGTCAGGTCGTCGAACTCGTAACGGTGACGCGCAACATCGAGGAGCGGCGCCGGCTCGAGGGGCGCGTGCAGAACTTTCAGAAAATGGAGGCGATTGGTCGATTGGCCGGCGGCGTGGCCCACGACTTCAACAACTTGCTGACGGTCATCAACGGCTTTAGCGAGATGATCCTGCGCGGCATCGGCACGCAGGACCCGGCCCGCACCGCCGCCCAGGTCCGCGAGATTCGCCAGGCGGGCGAACGAGCGTCGGCGCTTACGCGGCAACTGCTGGCGTTTGGCCGACAACAAATTCAAGCTCGCACCCGCTTGAACTTGAACTCGATCGTTGGCAACACGGAGAAGATGATCGGTCGACTGATCGGCGAAGACGTCGAAATTGAAACGCACCTCGCAGTCGACTTGACTCACGTGTTGGCGGACGCCGGTCAACTCGAGCAGGTGTTGATGAACCTGTGCGTGAACGCTCGCGACGCCATGCCCGATGGCGGAACTCTGACGATCGCGACGCAGAACGTGCGTTTCGATCGGGCCCCCGAGGAAGACGTTCGCGCCGGCGATTACGCGATGTTGTCGGTGACCGATACCGGCCACGGCATGGACGAGGCGATTCGGGCCCGCGTGTTCGAGCCGTTCTTCACGACCAAGGACCAGGGCAAGGGAACGGGGCTCGGCCTCGCGATGGTCTACGGCATCGTGAAACAGAGCGAGGGCCACGTCACGATCGATAGCGAGATCGGCCGTGGCACGACAATTCGGATTTACTTGCCGAAGTCCGAAGCGCCGCCCGAGACGCCGGGCAAGGGAATTCGCAACCCCCTCCTCGTCGGTCGCGAAACGGTCTTGTTGGTGGAAGACGACGACGGAGTGCGCCGGGTGACGGCCGCCATGTTGAAAGCGCTCGGCTACAAGGTCGTCGAAGCCCCCGGCGGCATGGAGGCGCTTCGACTGTCCCGCGAATTCCATGGGCCAATCCACTTGTTGATGACCGATGTCGTCATGCCGTTGATGAACGGTCGTGAAGTCGCCGACCGCGTGCGGACGATCCTACCGGGAATTAAAACGCTGTTCGTCTCCGGCTACACGGACGATTCGATTCTGCGGCACGGCGTGCTGGACGAAGGCGTCGCGTTCCTGAACAAGCCCGTCTCGCACGAGACGCTGGCCCGCAAGCTCCGCGACGTACTCGGGCCCGTCGGCGGCTGTCAAGCGTGATCCAGCTCGCGCCTCTGGCAAAGGCTTTGCCGGCGCCAATTTGATTTCCGCATCACTTTGGCGTGCCACGCCAGATGAAGATGCGATGCGCCACCTCCTTGCCTTGTTGCCGTTCAACGGGGACGGTTCCCGTGGTCGCGATCAGTGTGCGGCCATCGGGCGTGAACGCGAGCGCCGAAATCGGTGCCGAGTCGTGGTCGGGCAAGTACGTGTGCGAGATTTCCGTCCCCGTCGTTTCCCACGCGTGAATCCGCACGAGTGGGCCTTTGCCCGAATGGTTGTTGACGGCCGCGATGACCGTCGAACCGTCCGGCGAAAAGGCGACGGCCGTCACGTCCGCGCCGCCATCGCGCGATCGAATCGGGATTTCGCGCAGCTTCTTCAGGGTCGTGGCGTCGAACACGGTCAGCGTCGAATTCTTCTGATTGTCCGCGGTCAAGCCCCCGACCGCGATCGTCTTGCCGTCCGGCGAAAACGCGAAGCAAGCCGAACGGGCGTTGAACGAAGTCAGCGTCTGTTCGATCGTGCCGACCCGTTCGCCCGTCTTCGCGTTCCACACCGAAAGCCCGCCGGCACGCCCGAACTCGCCGTTGGGATGGAAACCCGCCACGAACTTGCCATCGGGCGACCACGCCACACCACTGTGCGGATAGCCGCTGCGCCATTCGGGCGACGCACCCTGGCCAGCGAGTCGCAAGGGTTCGAAGCCGGTGGCCACGTCGCGGAGTTGCACTTCCGTTCCGTCGAAGCCCGCGACTCGGGTGCCATCGGGACTTATGACCCCGAAGTGCCAGCCAAACTTGAACACCCCCTTCGGATGAGCCTTGATCGTCTTGCCCGAAGTCGCGTCGTACTCGACCGCCGACTCGGACCAGATGAACAGCCCCTTCCCGGCGAACCGGGCATGTGGCCCTTTCACTTCGAAGTTTCGCTTGGCGCTGGCTGTATCGTACACGGCCGTCTTGCCGCCGAAACTCACGGCGAATTGACCGCCATCCGGGGCGATCGACAACGAATGAATGTCGAACTCCGGGTCGACGATCGAGGGTTCGAGTTTCCAGTTCAAATCGTTCGGCGGAGCGATCGCGGACTTCGTCGTCTCGAAGATTTGAACCGTGCCGGCGGGAATGCGATCGAAGAGCAGCTCCATCGCGTCGAATGCCGCCAGCGCGAGTCGTCGGCCGTCCGGCGAGAAGCTCAGGCTCGCTCGCATCTTCGCGAGCAAATTCGAATTCCGCGGAGCGATCGGCTTCGTTGGTCGATCCGTCGAATGGGCCGACCATGCGAAGACTTCCGCCTGTTTGCCAAGCACGTGTGCCGCGAGTTGCTTGCCATCGTTCGAAACGGCGAGCGCCGTGACGCGACCGCCGAACTCGAAACGCCGCGTTTCCTTCATGTCCTTCGTGTCCCACAGAATCACGCGGCCCGAGGCGTCGCCGGTCATCGCGAGTTTGCCGTTGAGCGAAATGGCCGCCGAGACGACGATTGCTTCGTGACCGGACATCAATCGATTGCCCGGGCTGTCTTTGTCGTAATTCCCCGCGACCCAAGCCCAGAGCACGTTCTTGCCCGTGGTCCGGTCGATCGGCCCGGTCAGGATGACGAAGCGACGCATCGGGTCGGCCGCGAGGGGGATCGCGAACGGATCGGCCGGTTCCTTGCCGGCCGGGACCGTGCTGGAGGCGATCGTCGAAACCTTGTCCGGTTCGATCCAGGTCTTGACGAAGTACCCCCGGGGATTGCCGAACACGACTTGTGATTCCTGGAACACGGGCTTCTCGCTACCGCCGATTTGCACGCGGTCCGCGAAGGTGGCGAGTGCAGTTGGTTCGCTGCCTTTTTCCTCGATGGCCGCGCCAAGTTTGCCCGTCGCCAGATCGATGAATCGAACTCCATCTTTGAACGTGGCGTACACCGTTTTTTGATTCGCCGACATCGCGACCGCCGCGAATTGGCCATCGACCTTGGCTTTCCATCTCTCCTTGAGTGTTGCGGCGTCGATCGCCCAGACGTGGCCGCTCGAACCACCGAGGACGAGCGTCGTCCCGTCCGCGGTCCAGGCGACGGACGCGGGCAACCAACCGGGCGTCTCGATTTTTCCGCTCGGTCTCCACTTCGGGTCGAGGTCTTGCACCGGGTCAGCCGCCTTCGCGACCGGCTCGGCTCCGCGTGGCGGATCGTCCTTCTTCGGCGGTGGCTCGGTCGGCCCGTTCGCGAGCATGAACCCGCCTCCGGCCAGGACGACCGCGACCAGTCCGGTCGCGGCCCACATTTTCAGCACGTTGCCATTCATTGAACGCATGACCCCCTCCGCGAGAGATTGAGCGGCCAGGGATGGTGTTCCGTTTCCGGCGGCGAACGCCGACCCGCGCGCTGCCGTCTCGGCGACAAGTCGCGCGGGCACGACCGCGAGTGCGTCTTCGGCGAGCGTGGCCGACAGGCCGGCGAGGCTAAGCGTCACGCCGCGTCGCGTGAGTCGTCGCGCCAGTTCTTCGCGGGCCTTGGCGAGTCGCTTGGCCACGGTGCCTTCCGGCCAGCCGAGTTCGCGCGCGGCGCGCGAACGAGATTGACCGCCGACATCGCACGCCAGGATCGCTTGACGCAGGTGTTCCGGCAATCGGCCGAGTTCCTCGTCGAGCACGGCCCACAGGTCGCCGGTCGGCGTTGCGGTGTGGACGGCTTCGGGTTTGGCGGCCGCCATTTGTCGAACCCTCCGCTGAATCGCCTGGCTCCGTGCTCGAATCGACACCTTGCGAGCGACGCCATAAAGCCACGACCCGAGCGAGCGAACCGACGCGGCCTTGCGGGCCAACACGAAGAACGTCGCTTGAAATGCATCGTCCGCGTCCGGCCCGTTGCCGAGCGCCCGCCGACACACGCCATAGACCATTGGCCCGTGCCGACGAACGAGCTCGGCGAACGCCGGCCCATCCCGGTCGGCCGCGAAGCGCTCGAGCAACTCGCCGTCCGAACAATCGTCGGCCGGCGGCACGAGCGCTTGCAGAGCGTCGATCACGCGTGCGGTCGCCATGAAACGGATCCCCGATCCCTCGCCCGACACAGCGTCGAGCTTCTACAAGGTGAGTGCAAGCGGGCGGGCGGTCCGATCCCAAGAGGCACAAGTTTTCTTGCTTCGGGATGGCATCGCCTGAGGAACGCCAGAGTACTTGGCAATTACGGGATTCGGACGGCCGTCTCGATCTGCCGGAGCGCCCGCAACAGTAAGTCGAAATGGGCGTCGGCCTGCTTCGAGTTCATCGCTTCCTGATTCAGCGTCGCGGCGAACACGTACAGCGGCTCGTTCTCCGTGCCGGGAATCGGCGGCCGAAGGTACGAGAAGAAGAACCCCCCGTACTCCGTATCGAACACGATGCGCCGATTGCCGCCCTGGTGGGCCGGGCAAACGATGCGGTCGAGTTGGCCCATCGACTGATGCAGGCCCTCGGCCGTCGCGCGCCAACAGGCGATCTGATCGTCGGCCGTGCGCGGCACCTTCTCGCCCGCCGGCGTCGCCACTCGGGGCAAGTGCGGCAGCGTCGCCCGGATGTGCTTTTCGTACCAGGCCTCTTCGAGGCGATCGCCGCCGGGCCGCATCAACACCGCGTAGTCGAGGCCGCCAGACAACTTCGTCACGTAGTACCGCAACGCCTTGCCCCGTTGGCTCGCGTCCCGAAACGTGGACGGGTCGCGGGGAAAGTTCAAATAACACCAGACCACGAGCACGATGAACAACGTGCCAAGCATCAAGGCGACGGCCGCCATCTTGCCTTGCGTCGATAGCGGCTTCTCGGTCACGAGCGAGGCGAGCACTTCGCCGAGCGCCTCCGGCTGCCACGATTTGGCTTCGAGCCGCAACAGGCCGATCCCGCACCACAGCGACGTGACACCGGCCAACAACCACGCCAACCGATACGGGTTGACGGCCCGCGTCAGGAACTGACGTTGCCGGGCCAGGGCGACGATCAACCCGTAGAGCCCGGACACCAGGGCGACGACAACAAACAGGTCGGAGTAGTTCATCGGTCGAGTCAGTCTACGGCCCGTGGGCGGTGGGGCGGTGGGCGATGTTCGGGCATCGGGCCGTGGGGAGTTATTCGTTGGAAGACACCTTACATTCGTGTCGGCCGGCGGGTACACTTTCAACCAGTGGCGGCCGACGCTCTTTGAACTTCCGTCGGCCGTCTCCCGAGACCCGATGCACCGATCGGGAGATCTTTATGCGTTACCTGACTCTCGCGCTGTTGGCCGGCCTCGTCGCGCCGACCTCGTCTCGCGCCGGCACCCACCTCGAATCCACCAGCCCACCATTCCTGATGATGGGTTTCCTCGGC
The DNA here is from genome assembly GCA_031363325.1 of Gemmataceae bacterium. Classification (GTDB taxonomy): domain Bacteria; phylum Planctomycetota; class Planctomycetia; order Gemmatales; family Gemmataceae; genus SIAJ01. Next base: position 3,626 of record JANLUE010000127.1, on the reverse strand, counting down.
GGCAAACACCTGCTCGAACGCTCGCGCGAGCCGAGTTCCGGGCCGATGATGCAGATCTTGAAGAAAAAGCTCTCGGACGAAGACCTCGTCGGCGAGTTGTACCAGTGGTCGCTCGCCCGCAAGCCCACGGACGCGGAACTGAAAGTGAGTCTGGAATTCCTCAAATCGTACGGCCCCGACCGGGCCGCCGCCGCCCAGGACCTGATGTGGGCCCTGCAAAACCGCCGCGAACTTCGGATGATGTGACGGGGGTGCCTGGAGCGCTCGGGGCTTGCACCGGATCGCGTTTCAGAATGTCCTTTGCAATCCGGATGGCGGTCTTCGCCGCGCTGGGGTTCCCCACGGCGAAGCACAGCAGGAAGGACGGCGCGCCGATTTCCAACTCGTTGCCGGCCCGTGGCCGTGTGACACTCGGACGCTTGCAAGTTGACCCGCCAATCGGGTACCCTTTCCCACAGTCGCCACTCGGGGGAACGCCATGAAAGGCCACTGGATCGCGCTGTTCGTCGTGGCAACGGGCGTCGCGCCGCTGCGCGCCGACAAATTGACGGACGACGATCGCAAGTCCCTCGAGAAGTTTCGCAAGGAATCACTCGTCGATCCGACGAAGGCCGTGCGGGTCGTGATCAGTTGCCGGGACGAATCGGGTCGCGATTGCGAGTCCGAAGCTTGGCGCGTCGCGGGCAAACGTGGTCAACCGGACCGGCTCGTTGACGTGGACGGCGCGCCGATCCCCTGGCCCGACCAGGGGATCGTTCGAGCAGTCGATTTCGTGGCGGCGTGCCGGGAAAAATACGCCAACGAACTTCGACACGATCGCTCGGACCCGAATCGAGCGTTGATCCCGGACGTGACGCCAGCCGGCACGAGCACTTGGGATTTGGTGCTGGCCGCGTGGCTGCTCAAGTTGGGTGAAGAGGACCTGGCGGCGCGGGCACTGGCGTGCGATCCCGATGCGAAACAGTTGACCGATCGGTTTCGCCACTACAGGCTCGAACAACACGCCCGAACGATCCTGAGCGCTTTTCAATTTCGCCGCGATGACGAAGCGAGGGCGCTCGCGAAGTTCGTCCTGAAAACTTACGCGCGAACGATTGACGAGGAAGTGTACGGGCAAATCGAAAAGGTTGAGTCCGACCTTCGGCGCCGAATGAAATCGGGCGAGACGGTTGGCAAGGAGCGGACACGACCTGCCGACTTCGCGACCTGGTCCGACGAACGCGCGATCCGTCATCTGATCGAATGTCTGGACGACTGCTCGGGCACGTGGTGGGAAGCCCTCGTGCGTGACGAGGACGAAAAAGTGTGGCCGATCGACGAACTCGTGGCGCGAGGAGACCGCGCAGTTCCGGCCCTTCTCGATGCGATCGAACACGACGACCGCCTGACGCGGTGCGTGATTCGGCCCGGTCGCTGGCAAGAAAACTCGACCGTCGTGCCCGTTCGGGCCCTGGTCGAACAGGCGTTTCAGAAAATCCTCCGCGTCCGCGAACAGGAAACGCGACGACCCGAGGCGGTACGGTCCCATTCAAAGTCCGACATTGCGACCCAACGCGCGTACTGGAAGGAGTATGGCCAGCGCCCATTTGACGAACGGATGATGTCGATACTGATGGACTCGAGTTGTTCGTTCGCCGCACGACGCGAGGCGGCTTGCAACTTGGCGAAGATTCGTGGTCCGGGGTCACAACCCCCGGTGCCGTTGGTCGCCGTGACCGAGGCCGAGTCCGTGAACCCCGTGATTGCCAAGTTCCATAACCCGACAGTGGCCGAGGCGATCCTGAAATGTCGCGTCGAAGAGCGCGAGAAAATCACGGTCGTGCCGACCGCCGATGTAGATCAAAGCGACCGCCAAGAACACCGGTACCGAGCCATCTTGAAGTTGCTCGGTGATGGCCGGTCGGCCGCCCATTGCGCCCGACTGTCCAATGAGGCCGAAGAATTCGTGGACCGACGCGACTGGGCGCACACAGCCCATGAACTCGGCGACTCGAGCGCGTTGGAGTCGTTCGCCAAGCGGATCGCCGCCGGCACCTTGGATCCGCCAACCGACACACCGCACGAACTGGTCATCGCGGCGACGCTCGAACTCTTGGTGGCCGCTCGACTCGACGCCACGGAACGAACCTTGCAAGCCCTGGCGAAGCCCGAACATCCTTGGCATGCCAAGGTCCAGCAGGCAATTGTGGACTACGCCGTGCGACACTGCCGATTGCCGGAAATCAGGGCCCATCCGATCATCCTGTCGATTTTGACGCAAATGCTCGATGACGAATCATTCACCGGTCGTCGCTTTCATTGTCGAAATGATCAAATCTCGATCTCGTCCACTAGCGGCCAATCAGCCAGTCCGTTGCCCGACTATCTGGCCGAGGCCGAGCGTCGGCGCGCCTGCGCCGACGAACGCGTATGCGACTTGGCGGCGCTCACTCTTTCGGACCTCGTTTTCGGCCTGCCGGTGTTCAACGTCCTGGCGCTCGACGCCGACGAGCGACGCGCGGCGATTCACCGGCAAATGCGGCTGTTCGCCGACCAGTATCGTGTCATGTCTCCGCTCGAAAAATGGGTGTTGCAAGATTCCAGTGCTTTCCGGCGCGACGTGCCGCCACTCGGTCGGGCCGCGACGGCAAAGGACGTCGCGGCCGGCAACGCGCTGTTCCATCGGAACGGAGTCGGCAAGCCAATCGACTTGGCTCTACCCGCCGTCGCGAAGTTCCCGGCCGATGCCCAGGGCGAGTTTGAAACCGCCCTCGTCGTCCAGGCCGAGCAAGACCCGAACGGCCGCCGCACCTATGGATTGCTGACGCGTCGAGGCGTTCGAGTTGTCGGTGAAAAGGATCTGGTCGAAGTCAAGCCGCTCGCCGATGTCGAGACCGATCCACCGCGGCGGCGGACGCGTCGCGACAACGTCAAAATCTACTTTGATTAATCCCAATTCACGGAAAGAACGACACTGCTCACTGAACACGACAGGCTATGCGGGCGTTTGGGCTTTCTTGGCGGGCGGTCGAGCGGTTTCCCCAAGAGAACGGCGGGAACAACCCCTGCCATTTTCTTCATGCAGAAAGATGGGGGCAGAAAAATGAAATGAAAATCAGTTCGGGTTTTTTCCATTTTTCTGCCCGCATCTTTCTGCATGAAATAGGACACACCTCGCGGAACGCGACAGCGAATCAGGGCGGAATCACCGCGTTTTCTAGCTCGGAATTGCCCGGACTCGCAAGAGCTTGTCGGGTTCGGCGAGAAGTGTCGAAAATTCTTCCCATATTCCGTTGCCCCCGGGTTGCGAAATCCACGCGCCGCATTATCCCTGGGGGTGGGCCCGAAGTTCCCGGCGTTTCGCCGACCTTCCGGGCCAATGGACTTCGTTCCGGAGATCGAAATGTGTCGCAGGCACCCTCAATCCACAACCATCGTTTTTCAAATACTTACGCCGAGATTGCGACAAAATGACACGATTTGACACAAAAACACAAAGATGTTTTTTTGGCGACCGGGTCATTCCGGTCGAAATCACCGCTGACGCGTTCTTGCGGAGTCGCCTGTCCCAAAATGTCCACGAATGTCCCAAAAAACAAAAGAAGTTAAATCCGAAAGGCGAGCCGGGGGGCGTTACCCCGCAGGTG
>JANLUE010001141.1:0-1621 GCA_031363325.1 Gemmataceae bacterium | reverse complement strand
ACCAGACGAGCGGCTTCGCCAACAAGATCACGTTTCGGCCCGGCAAATACACCGCTTCGTCCGGAGTGTGTTCGTCGGGAACTCCGCGGCCGCTCAGGCTCCAGTGTTCGCCGTACAGATCAGCCACCGGCATCGCCAGTTCGACAAGCGGCTTCAAGGTCGGACCGGCGAGCGCCTTCAGAAACTTTCTTAGTTGGGCGAGTTCGATGTCCTCCCAGGCCAACCCGGCCCGGACGAAAATCGGGTGCACGGCCGGGTAATGGGCAATCGCCTCGCCGAGCAACACGGAACTATCGAGCCCGCCGCTGGCCAGGACGGCGAGTGGGCGATTTGGGCGACTCGATCGAATTGGCCAATCGTTCGCCAACATCGCTCCCGTGAAAATCGGCCCGCTCGCGGTAGCATATCCCCGCGATGACCCCGCCTCTCCTGGAAGTTCGCGCCGTCCGCAAACAGTTCCCCGGCGTCCTCGCCCTGGACGGGGTCTCGTTGCGCCTCGCTCCCGGCGAAGTCCTCGCGCTCGTCGGCGAGAACGGGGCCGGCAAATCGACCCTGATGAAGATCCTCGGTGGGCTCTATCGGCCCGATGCCGGGGACGTTCTGTTCGATGGCCAACCGGTCCAATTCGCTGGCGTGACGGCCGCCATGTCCGCTGGAATCAGCCTGATCCACCAGGAACTCAACCTGGCCGAGAACCTATCGGCCGCCGCGAACATCTTCCTCGGCCGCGAGCGCCTGACGGCCGGCCTGTGGCTGAACGATCGCCGCATGACCGCCGAGGCCGCCAGGCTGATGGCACGCGTCGGCCTGCCCGAATCGCTTGCCGCCACTCCCGTCGGACGACTCGCTCCGGGCCAGAAGCAACTCGTCGAGATCGCTCGAGCCCTGTCGATGAACGCTCGAGTCATCATCATGGATGAACCGACTTCGAGCCTCACCCAAAAGGAAACCGATCGCCTCTACGAAGTCATCGACGATCTCCGCGACGGCGGCGTCTCGATCATCTATATCTCGCACCGGTTGGCCGAGGTCAAGCGTTGTGCCGATCGCGTCTCGGTTCTGCGGGACGGCCGCAACGCCGGTGAACTCGCCAAATCCGAAATCACGCACGACGCGATCGTTCGCCTCATGGTCGGCCGCGACCTCAAGGGATTCTATCCCCGCTCGACGCGAACGGTGCGGCCCGACCCGCCGGCGCTGGAAGCGATCGGGATTCGTTATGCTGGCGGGCCCACGACGCCCGTTTCGTTTTCGCTTCGCGGTGGCGAGATTGTCGGCATGGCCGGCCTCGTCGGGGCGGGTCGAACGGAACTGGCCGAGGCGCTCTTCGGACTGCGGCCAATCGTGGCGGGGGAACTGCGGATCGACGGCAAGCCCGTGAACATCCAGCATCCGGCCGACGCGGTCGCCGCCGGGTTGCTGATGGCCCCCGAGGATCGACGGCTGAACGGCCTCGTCCTCGAACGGGGGGTCGGGTTCAATCTGACGTTGCCCAACTTGAATTTGCTCAGTCGCTTCGGCCTCGTCACGGCCAGTCGGGAAAAATCGGTCGGCGACGACCTGGTTGATCGACTCCGCGTGAAGACGCCATCGCTCGGCCAAGCGGTCGGCTTGCTGTCGG
>JANLUE010000168.1:0-4128 GCA_031363325.1 Gemmataceae bacterium | reverse complement strand
ACGGTCCCGGCCGCGACGAGGACTTTGACGAAGCCCCCGGTATCGCCTTCGAGGACCGCTCGATCGAGTTCGGCGAACTCCTGCGTGAACACGTCGAAGCGAACGTTCGCTCGCCGCGCGTCCGCTTCGGTCAGGCCGACGCTCGCAAGCTCCGGCTCGGTGTACGTGCAGCGTGGAATGACGAGGCGGCTGTATCGACCTCGGCCATGGAACAAGGAGTTGCGCAGGGCCAGCCGGGCGGTGGCATCGGCGACGTGCGTGAATTTTTCCGAGACGGCCACGTCGCCGACCGCGTGGATTCGCCGGTTCGACGTGCGCAAGCGATCGTCCACGACCACACCAGACCGTACGTCGAAGGCGACGCCGGCCGACTCCAGGCCGAGCCCGCTCACGGTCGGCGTTCGGCCCGTGGCGACGAGGATTCGATCGAACGGAACTTCGCCGGCAAGATGGCGAATCGTTCGCTTCACCGGGTCGACCGCGTCGATCAACTCATCGACGAACGTAATTCCGTCCGCTTCGAGTGCCGACCGAACTCGACGCGCGGCCTCCGGGTCTTCTTTCGGCAACACCCGGCCGTCGCGCGCGAAGATCGTGACCCGCGAGCCGAACCGTGCGAACGCCTGCCCCAGTTCGCAGCCGATCGGCCCGGCCCCGATGACGGCGAGTCGATTGGGCAACTCGGTGAGCGCGAACACCGATTCGTTGGTCAGGAAGCCCGCTTCGCGCAGGCCGGGGATTTCGGGGACGGCCGGCCGCGAGCCGGTCGCCAGGATCGCCCGCCGAAAGTTCAACTTGGCCCCGCCGACCTCGAGCGAATCGAACCCCGTGAACTTCCCCTCGCCCAGGAACACATCGACGCCGAGCAATCGGAATCGCTCGGCCGAATCGATCGGAGCCAGGCTCGCCCGGAGTCGACGCATGCGGTCCATGATCGCCGCGAAATCGACGATTGGCTCGCCACATTGAACGCCGAATTGTCCGGCCCGACGCACCTCGGCCACGGCCCGGGCGCTGCGAAGGAGTGCCTTCGAGGGCACGCAGCCGGCCGTCAGGCAATCTCCGCCGAGGAAGTGTTTCTCGACCAGGGCGAACCGACCGCCGAGTCCGGCCGCCCCCGCCGCGCTGACCAGGCCACCCGCCCCGGCCCCGAGAACCACGAGGTCGTACCGGGGCTTCGGAATGGGGTTCGCCCAGTTCGCCGGCGCGACCAGGTCAACGAGACGGCGGTCGTGCGGGTCGTCGGGGATCAATGACGCGTACACACGCGACTCCGCAATTGCCAAAGTAATCGCCCCGCTTGGCCGCTTGAAGTTCGATCCGTCTGGCCCGCCGGAACGTATAACCTAAGTTGACCTTTCGCATTCATTTTCGACCCGTCCGGCAGGTATTCCCTCCATGATGGCTTCGCACCGCCCATCCGAATCACCGGCGCCCTTGCCGGAAGAACTCGAATCGGCTCCCGTCTCGGCCCCGCCAACGATCCTCAAACCGACGGGCTTCCTGATCGGCTTCGATTGGGTCCTGGCGTTCGGCGTGCTCGCGCTCGGGTTCCTGATCGCGTCGTTCAGCGCCCGCAACTCCGACCTGTGGATGCACCTCGCGACCGGCCGATTGATCGCCGACGGGGGCTACGCGTTCGGGACCGATCCGTTCAGCTATACGACCGAGGGGCGGACCTGGGCGAATCATTCCTGGCTGTATCACTTCGGGCTCTACGCCATGTTCAAAGCGGGCGGCGGGCCAGCGATCGTGATCGCCAAGGCGATTGCGGTCGCCCTGGCGGCCGGGTTCATGCTCCTGGCCCGTCGACGGGGCCAGTCGGCGTTCCCGGGGGTCGTCTGCACGGCGCTCGCCCTGGTCGCGGCCGCGCCACGGCTACAGCTTCAACCGGCGATCGCCAGCCTCTTGATGCTCGCCGTCTTGATGTTCCTGCTCGTCCGAGTACCGAAGACAGCCGGCTCGTGGGCGTTTCCCGCCTTGACGGGTGGGCTCTTCTGGTTGTGGGCGAACCTGGATCAGTGGTTCGTACTCGGGCCCATCGTCGTCGGGCTCTACGCGGTGGGCCAGTACATTCGCCGCGATCCGGACGTGGACCCCGGCACCGTCTTGAAGGCTCTCGGGATCGGCGTGGTCGCGTGCATGTTGAACCCGCACCACATCAATGTTTGGACGCTGCCCGCCGAGGCGGCGGACGCCCGGTTGGCGGAACTGTTCCACGACGACCCGGAATTCGGGGCGTTCTTCTGGGCCGGTGCGAGCGAGAAAGGCCTGGCGTTCCAGGCCAACCCAACCAACCCAATCGCACTGATCATTCTGTTCGTCCTGGGTATCGCCGGTTTCGCATTGAACCATCGATGGGCGTCGTGCGGGCTTGGACTGGTCTGGGTCGCCTTGGCGGCACTCGCCGCCTGGCACATGCGGGCGATTCCACTTTTCGCGATCGTGGCCGCCCCAATCACGGCGTTGAACCTGGCCATGGCCGCCAGCCGATTGACGGAGCAATCGCTGTCCGACGGCACGGTGCGCCTGTTGAGCACTCTGCAATCCACCGGGCGCGCGGTGGCCGGGCTGGCGGGGATTCTGATGATCGCCGCCTCGTACGCCGGCTGGTTGAATCAATTCGATCAACAGCGACGCTGGATGTGGGACGTCGAGCCAAACCTGTCGACGCAACGCGCGGCCGAGCAGATCAACGAATGGCGCGCGAGCGGGGCCTTGCCGGCCGAGGCCCGGTTGATGAACTTCCAGCCGGACGTGGCCAACTACATCGCCTGGTTCGCCCCGGGGGAGAAGACGTACTTCGATAGCCGACTCGGCCTGCACGCTCCGGAAGCCGAGGACTACGCGGCCGTTCGCCGATTTCTGTCGTACCGTCCGCAAGCCGTTCGCAACCTGGATCCGTTCGACTTCCCCGGTTTCCTGCGCAAGAACGACATTTCCTACGGCGTGACCGCCCACCCTTTGCGGGCGCGGAACCAATACGTGCTCGATGTCCTCTGGGCGGGCGGGCCGAACGCCGAGTGGTCGCTCTGGCACGTCGCCGGTCGAGCGGTTATCCTCGGTTGGAACAAGCAAACGCGCGTGCCGCCCGCCTCGGTCGCCGGCTTGAAGTTCGATCCATTGCGGGCGGCGTTCGTGGACGCCCAGCCGATCCCCCCACCCGTGGTGAACCCCCCTCGACCGCCGCGCGACACGTTCGAGCGCTACGTCACGGCCCCGCCGATTCCACCGGCCGACGGCGAGGAAACTCTCGTCTTGATGCGCTATCGCGAAAGCCTGCTCGTCCGGCTCGTGTTGCAGCACCGCATCTTGCTGGACACGCCGAAGATCATGCTGCGCGTGCCCAACCCGAAGTCCGACCCGGCAATCCGACCCACCTGGTACTGGCTGCCGTCCGCGCTCTACGTGTACTGGTACTACGCGAACCAAATGATCCAGCCGGTCCTGCCGCCCGAAGTGAACGCCGTCTCGCTCCTGTCGGTTCGGGCGGCCCGCAAGGCGATCGTCGCCAGCCCCGATCATCCGGACGGCTACTACTTGCTCGCGAAGGCGTATGCCGACGAAGCGTACCTCACCTCGTCGGACATGCGGGCCATCGTGATGACCGTGAGCCTCTCCCGAAGCCTGGCTCGTTTGCCGGACGACCCGAGCAAGCGCGGCGCGTCGATCGACGTACAGGACGCGTGTCACTTGTTGACCATCGCCCATCAACAGGCCACGCCGCCCCGCAGCGATTTGCTGCACGAACTGACGCGGATCGGGACCGAGTATCTCCGGTTCGAGACGGACGACCTCGAAGCGCGCTTCGATCAGATCGTCGACGACGACGAACGCAAGCAACTCGAAAAGGAAATCGACAACCGTCGCAAGCTCATCGAGGCCCGCGAGAAGCAATTCGACGACGGGTCCAAGGACTTGCGCAAGATTGGCGACCAATACGTCAATGTCGTGGCCAACGTCGCGTCGCCCATCGAGCGCGCGATGGTGGCCCGTCGGTTCGGGCTGGTCAAGGTGGCCATCGAAGAGCTCTACAAGGCCCATCAGTTGTTTCAGAAGCAACTTCAGAACGAAGAGGAGAAGAAGCGCTTCCAGCCGGCCGACCTGTCGATGCAACTCGCCGTTCAC
>JANLUE010001105.1:0-6049 GCA_031363325.1 Gemmataceae bacterium | reverse complement strand
GCCGCGAGCACGACGCCGGCGGGAATCCACAAGCACAAGATGGTCGGGAAGAGCATCCACACGCTGGACCGACTGGCCTGGGCGTCGGCACGTTGGCGCAACCCCGTGCGGAAGTTCGTGGACAGTTCCATCAACGCGTCGGACACGTTTACGCCGAGCCGATCCGCCTGACTGATCGCGACCGAGACGTTCTGCACTTCCGGGACGGCCGACCGGTCCGACCACTGTTCGAGGGCCATCGGGAACGTCTTCAGTTCCGCTTGTTTGAGTACCAGGTCCATTTCCTCGGCGAGGACCGGGTACGTTGGCCGAACCGCTTCCGACGAGCGTTGGAACGCGCCCTGAATGTTCTGACCGCCGAGCAAGGCCAGACTGGTCAGGTCGAGCGCGACCGGCAACCCGCGTTCGATCTGCCGGCGCCGGCTTCGCGCCATCACACTGACGTAAATTCGCGGCAACGAGAAGCCGAGGGCCATCCCGATCGCACCGAACAACAGGACGCGGACCAGATGTTCGCGCGGCACCGTGAGCGCGAGAAACCCGGCGATCGAAAGCGGTAGGAGAACCAACACCATTCGGATGAGTTGGAAGCGGGCTAGCGCCTTCGGGTCGTAGTACCCCGCCTGCCGGAGCTCGGGGGCGATCTGTTCCTCGTCGCGACCGACGGCTTCGGTTCGCAAGCGCTCGCTGAGTTGCGCGACGTCAATGTCGGTTTGCGAGCCGTCTTTCTTCGCGGCTTCGGGCGGAACCGGGGCCGGGGCGAGGACTTTGAGGACCACGAAACAGACGATCCCGACGGCCGCCGCGATGAGGGCGAACCCGGCCCACCCGGACAGATCGATGTTCAGTTGTTCGGAGAGCTTGTCGAGCATGGTGCACCGGGGCGGTTAGTAGTCCACTTTGAGGAGCCGATAAAGCCAGATCACGCCGATCACCTGGAGCACTCCGGCGATGGCGAGCAGGGTCCAGCCCCGCGGGTCGTTGAAAAAGGCCTCGGTGTGGGCGGGCCGTTGGATCGCGTAGTAGATGAGCATCGCCGGTCCGGCGAGACCGATCAGAATGGCCGTGATTCGCGCCTGAGCCGTGGCCGCGAGGAAGTAGCCGCGGAACTGATTGTGGTCGCGGGCCGACGCGGCGAGTCGCTCCATCATCAAGGGCAGGTTGCCACCAGTCGTCGTGTAGACCGTCACGGTCGAGACGAGGGCGTCGAAGTCGACCATGCGGATTCGGCGGGCGGCCAGTCGAAGTGCGGCCGGGACCGAGAGGCCGAGCCGAATCTGGTTCGCCGCGAGACGGAACTCGGTCGACATCGGCTTCTGGCCGCGTTCACCGGCGAATTCAATTGCTTGCGGCAAGCTCAAGCCGGCCCGAACGGCCCGGGCAACCAGGTACAACACGTCCGGAAGTTGCTCGCGCATCTTGCGGCGATACCGCATGTGCATGATCAGGAAGACGACCCACGGGATCGCGAGCCCCGCCACGAGAGCAATCGCGGGCGACCAAAGGTCTTCACGCCACAAGTAGGTGATGCCGGCCGCGCCGACGCCGAGAAACATCATGAACGCGAGGGCGGCCATCGGGGTGAAGCCCGAGTCGCCCTGGGCGATCATCGTGTCGAATTTCTGGTCGATCGTTTCGTCGCGGCGATCGAAGTCGCGGACGAGCAAGCCGGGCTCGCTCGGGTCTGGCACGCCGTAGAGTCGAACGTTGCGGGCGCGCCGTCGCCAGTGCCCGACGAGGCCGAACACGACCGTCAACACGAGCATGAGGAGCGCGATCCCGACCCCCAACCAAACTTCGGGGCCAAGCTCTTTGATGAAGTCCCACACGGCTGCCACTCCGGATTCTTGATTCGTATCGCGAGCATCGACCGCGGCTATTTGCCAATCGTTCGTTCGCGGAACAGTTCTTTTCGTACCGGCACGCCGCCCGAGTCGAGGCGCGACAGGAATTTCGGCTCGTACCCGGTCGCGTAAAAGTTGCCGACCGCCCGTCCGTCCTTCACGCCCGTTTGCTTGAAGCCGAAGATCTCACGCGTGTGATACGGGCCGGGGTCGGTCCCCAAAATCTCCGACACGCGAACCACTTTCCTCGCCCCGCCCTTCAATCGAGCCAGTTGAACGACCAGGGTGATCGCCGACGTGATGTAGTGTCGAATCACGGGCACGGGCAATTCAAAGCCGGCCATCATGACCATCATTTCGAGTCGAGTCAGCGCGTCGGCCGTATCGTTCGCGTGAACGGTCGTCATCGAACCTTCGTGGCCGGTGTTCATCGCCTGGAGCATGTCGAGCGCCTCGCCGCCGCGACACTCGCCGACGATGATCCGATCGGGCCGCATCCGCAAGGCGTTTCGCACGAGGTCGCGCTGCCGGACCTCCCCCTGGCCCTCGGAGTTCGCTTGCCGCGTCTCTAACTTGATCACATGGTTCCGCTGCAACTTCAGTTCGGCCGAGTCTTCGATGGTGACGAGCCGCTCTTCCTCCGGGATGTACTTCGAAAGTGCATTCAGCAACGTCGTCTTGCCCGAACCGGTGCCACCTGAGACGACGATCGAGATGCGAGCCTCGACGGCCGCTTTCAAAAGCTCCAACATGTCCGCGGGCATCGTGCCGTTGCCGATCAGGTCGTCCGATTCGAGTCGCACGCCGAACCGGCGAATCGACAGGACCGGGCCGAGCAATGAGAGCGGCGGCACGATCGCGTTCACGCGCGAACCGTCCTTGAGTCGAGCGTCGACCATCGGCGAAAGTTCATCGACGCGCCGGCCAATCCGGGCGGCGATTCGCTGGATGATCATCATGACGTGTGCGTCGTCGGCGAACACCACGTCGGTCGGTTCGAGTCGGCCGTGCTTTTCCACGTAAACGTGGTGCGGGCCGTTCACCAGGATGTCCGAAACTTCCGGGTCCTTCATCAACGGTTCGAGCGGGCCAAGGCCGAACGTCTCGGCCATCAACTCGTTCACCATCCGCTCGCGGTCGTCCCCCTTGAGGAGGTCGCCGGCCGACCGGGTCATCTCGGTCGCGAGCGTGCGGACTTCCTGGCGGAGGCGGTCCTCGGTCCAGGCCGACAGCTTGGTCAGGTCGAGGGTCTCGACGATCCGCTTGTGGATCTCGGCCTTCAACTTCTGAAAGCGGACCTCGTTCTTGTTCGTTGATTCGACGGCGGCAGCCATGTTGCCTCTATGTGGGCGCTGGGCGCTGTGGGCGTTGTGGGCGGAAACGGTCCGTCCTCAGTCGCAGTGAACGAGCCGAACCCGACACAAGTACGGGTTCGGCGGAGCCGATGGCCGGGTCACGGCCGTCGGTGTGGAAATCATCGTGGGTCGTAGCACGACCCGAATGCACTTCACCGTTTGGCTCCGTCCGTTTGCTTCCAGCTCCTCGCCCTCGCCCTCCAATTCGGCCCGGTCGTGCCGGTCCGATAGCGTTTCCTCGGTCACTCGAACTACCCGAGCGGCCACGAACCCCGTCACCCAAACCGCCTTGTCGTTTCGCGGGTCGAACTGTGTCGTCGTCGGGAGGGCTCGCGCCTCGCCGGATCGTCGCAGGTCGTTCAGCGCTTTCAGCAACTTCGCGTGCGCCGAACCGGTGTAGCGTTCGCCCGGCACCACCAGGCGATGATGTCGTTCGTCCATTTCCAACGGCCCATGCCCGTTCACGAAGCGGTCGTACTGTTCGTCCGCGATGCCGTCTTCGACCTGGGCCGCGAGTTCCGTCGCGTTGCGGGTGCCGATCGTCAAGGGAACGGCCGTCGGCTTCCGACTGCGATGTTCGCTCGCCAACAAGACGAATTCAATCTCCGGTAGCCCGTGCGAATCGCAATCTTCGTCGAGCCCGCTGTCCCATTCGCGACGATCGAGGGCGAGCGGGCAAAACGGAATCGTCGAACAATCGTTGACGGTCCGAAACCCCGCGACATCGCCGTCGAGCATCGCGGTCGCTTCCACAACCAGCGATTCGCGAAGCCCACCGGGCATCCGAATCCCATGTCGGCCGCGTCGCTCCAAACGCACGTAGACGGCATTCGCCATCTGGCGATTATGGTCGCCGACCGGGTGGAACGGCACGCCGTAGCCGTGGTGCCGAACGAACCCGAAGACGAACTGACCACACGGATCGTTGTCGCGATTCCGGTCCGGGACGATCGCATGCCCGAAGATCGGGTTCGAGCAGGCGGCCCGTTCGGCCGCATCGTGGGCTCGGTCGAAGGTCGGTCGCAGGCGTCGGCCGTTGTCGCTCAACCGGGCGATCAGCAAATCGTCGCCCACGAGGCTCAGGACCGAATCGTTCGCGCAGGCGTCGGCGGTCCGCCGCGATTCTTCGACCATCAGGGTGACTTCGCGTTGCGAGAGCCCGACGATCAAGATCAACAATAGCACCGGCAGGGTGAGAAGCACCCAGACGGCGATCCCGCCGCGGCGGACGGGGCGATGGCGTGTCATGTTGGTGCGTCTCAGGGCCGAGGAATCAACGCCGGGAACGGCCGATCGACACGTTGGCGTCGATCGGCCCGAATTGAAGTTACTGCTTCGGCTTCATCGGCGGGCCACCGGCCGGGTTCATGCCGCCCGGCGGCAGCGATTGACCATTGACCGAGGGCTTGCCATCGATCATCCTGGGCTCGTTTTTCTTCAGTGGCCCGTTGATCCCGCCCGGCGTGCCATTCCCATCGGTCGGTTTGGCGAACGAGTAGAACTTCGGCTCGAATTCCTTCGAATTCGGCTCGGACATGGACGGGGTCGTCGGTTTGCCGAACTGATCCTTCTTCTCGGGAACCGGTCGACCATCCGGGCCGAACACCGTCTCGCTGGCGGCCCCGGTCCCCTTCACAACGGCGATTCGCGTTGGCGGGGGCGGGGGAACTTTGGTCGGGATCGGCGGCAGCTTGAACACGCGAACCAGATCGATCTCGCTCACCGCGTATTCGGCGCTTTCAACCTTGGTCACCCGGTCGTCTTCGTCCCGGTACTCGGCGCTATCCATGTCCGAGAACGTCGGGCGGCCAAGGGCCGGCACGGCCGATTCGGCTTTGCCCTTCGAGCGCGGCATCAAGGTCACATGACCCTTCTGTTCGGCGAAGGCGATCAACGCCGCCCGGTACGGGTTCACTTCGAGCGTGAACGGCATGTCGTCCGGGTTTGGCAGGATCGCGGTCAAGAGCGTGTTCCGCTTGGCGACCACGCGACAATCGCGAGCGATGCAGGTTGTCCGCAGGAGCGGCGTGGCGTCGCCGGCCGCCACGTTGCTCGTCAACATCACATCGACGTGGTCGTCTTTTTGGATCATGCCGCCCGCGCAACGGGCCTTCGGAAGTTCCAACTGGACGGCCCGCATGTACGGGCTAATTCGCTTCTCGAGGTTCTCGAATTCTTGAACTTCGAAGTTCTTGATCTTGAGCGGCTGGTCGGCGACGACCGACTCGGTCATGATTCGGTAATTGGCCGCGTTCACAACCGGCGGCAGATAGTCCTTTCGATTGATCTTGTAGTCCGCGACTTCGTCCGGGCTCGCTTCGCGAACGCGGACATCGGCCGCCGTCAGCGTGTGGCCCTTGAACAGGTTGGTGCCGGCGACCAGGATCATCGTTGGCGGGACGGGTGGCGGGGGCGCGGCGGCCTCGGCCTTCTTTTCAAACAGGCCCATGTACTTCGCCGTGGCCGCGGCCCCCAGGCCGAGCACGAGGGCGATCGTCAAGGCAAATAACGTCGTGGCTTTCATGGTGCGAGCTCAGCGTTGGGAGAGTCCATCGGAAGCGCGAATCGAGTGACCTCATTGTGAAGGTCGGAGCGACCGGTTCCAAGGGAACTTTCGGTTTTCTTGACTTTTCCTGTTTGAACGTACGGACCGACGCCAACGATTGGTCGACGCCGAACGGTCGTGCGGCCGGAAAGGGGTCCCAATCCCGCGTCCTGCGGATCGGAGCCGGCCGAAGGGGAACGACCTGCCGCGGCTAATCTTTGCACTGCACTGTATGACCGATCAGTTCTTCTTCGCACAAGCTCAGCCCGATGTGGCGGAGCAAGTTGGGTACGCACTTCTCCGCC
>JANLUE010001043.1:0-4384 GCA_031363325.1 Gemmataceae bacterium | reverse complement strand
CTTGCTGTTCACAACGCTCGCCTTCTTCCTGTACTGGTGCGGCTCCGAAGGCGAACGCCGTTGGTGGTTCGTGCCGGTCGGGGTCGCGACGGGCCTGGCCGTCTTGACCAAGGGGCCGGTCGGCGTGGCGCTGCCGGGGCTCGTGATCGCGGTGCATTTATTGTGGACGCGGCAACCTCGCAAGCTCTGCGACGGGCGACTGTTCATTGGGGCCGGGGCGTTCCTGTTGACGGCCGGGCCGTGGTACGGAATGGTCGCGCTCGACACGCGGGGCAAGTGGATTCAAGCGTTTTTCTTGAACGAGAACGTTCGCCGCTTCAGCAGCCCGGCCGAGGGGCACAGCGGCGCGCCGATCATGCCGGCACTCCTGTTGCTCGTGCTGTTCGCGCCGTGGAGCGCTTTTCTAATTGTTACATTTTGGAACACGATTCGATCGGCCCGACGACCCGGCTCGGAACCCGAATCGGGTCAACATCGGTTTCTCCTGGCCTGGTTCCTGGGCTACCTCGTGTTCTTCTCGGCGTCGGCCACGAAACTTCCGAACTACATTCTGCCGTTGTACCCCGCCCTCGCGCTGATGACTGGCCGGGCCCTCGACCGTTGGCGCGACGGCTCGTTCGGCGTGCCACGCTGGGTCATGCCGGCGGCCATAGGGGGATTGTTCGTGGTTGGTGCGGCCACGATCGTCGGACTCCTGCTCGCCGCCGGTCGGGTGCCAATCGAAGTGAAGGGCCTGAAGCCACTGCCGGCCCTCGGCGACTACTGGCCGCTCGGGCTCATTCCGTTGGCCTCGACCGGCGCGTTCATCTGGTTCTGGCACCGTGGACGACGCGGCGCGGCCCTCGCGACCTGTTCGTTCGGTGCAGTCGGATTCCTGGCCCTGGTCGCCGCGTTCCCAACGGTCGCGATGAACGAATACAAGTGTTCTCAGCCCCTGGTCGAGGCGGCCCAACTTCGCCAGCCGACCCGCGACATCCGCATCGGGTCGTTTCAGTGGTTACGGCATAGCGTCGTCTTCTATGCTCGCCGCGAAGTCGCCAGGCTTGATACCGTTGCGGATGTCATTCGGTTCCTGTCCCTACCCCGACCGGGCTACGTGATCCTGCCGGCCCCGAAGTGGGACGAAATCGCAAACGTCGTGAAGGGCCGCGAAATCGCGCGGCACTACGATTTCTACGCGCGCTGCGAGGTCGTCGTAATTGGGAATGAGCCAACTCGTTAGTCGATCAATCGATCCCCGCCGACCTATAATAAAAGCATGAAGCTTCGGTTCGTCGCCTGCGGCGCGGCACTGATTGCCATCGCCGGGCTCGTGAGTCTGAACTACCTGGCGGCCCCGGCGATTCCGGAGCGGGAGGGCATTCCAATGGGCGAGAAAGTCATCAAGTCCGACGCGGACTGGCAAAAAGAACTCACGCCCGAACAGTTCAAGGTGGCCCGCAAGCACGGCACCGAGCGGGCCTTCACCGGCGAATACTGGGACACGCATACCGAGGGCACGTACCAGTGCGTGTGTTGCGGTCAGCCCTTGTTCGAGAGCGACACCAAGTTCGACTCCGGCACCGGCTGGCCGAGCTTCTTCGCCCCGGTCGACCAGGACATGGTCACGACCAAGAACGACCGCAGCCTGTTCTCGGTCCGCACCGAAGTTCTGTGCAGCCGCTGCGACGCCCACCTGGGCCACGTCTTCCCCGACGGCCCCGCCCCGACGGGCCTCCGCTACTGCATGAACTCGGCGGCCCTTCGACTCGCACCTCGGGTTGGTCAATAGTCATTGGTCCTTGGTCCTTGGTGCATTGCCAAGGACCAATGACTAATGACCCCCCTCCAAGTATCATCTCTCTTACCCGCCAAAGAAGCCCAATTCGACTCTCCGAGGTTCGCTATGCCATCCCGCCTTCGGCCGATCGGGCCGGCCATTGTCCTGTTCGCTTTGGTCGCGGCGGTCTCGGGGCCCGGCGGGATGGCCATCGCGCAACCGAAGGCGATCACGGTCGCGCCGCAGGCCCCGACGCTCAATGTGCCGTTCCCGCTCGGGGCCAAGCGCGGCCAGCCGATCGAACTCACGCTGACGGGCACGAACCTCGCCGACCCGGTCGCGCTCTGGACGAGCTTCCCGGCGAAGGCCACGTTCCCGACCGACATGAACAATGGCAAGGACGCGGCCAAGTTGCGGGTGAAGCTCGAAGTGCCGGCCGACGCGCCGATCGGCTTTCATTCGATTCGCCTCGCGACCAAGCACGGGATGTCGAACACGCGTCTGTTCTGCATCGACGATTTGCCGCAGATCGACGAAGTGGCCGACAACAAATCGCGCGAGAAGGCTCAACCCTTGACGACCCCGATCGTTGTGGTCGGTCGAACCGATGCCGAGGTCAGCGACTGGTTCAAGGTGTCCGTCAAACCGGGCGAGCGCCTGACGTTTGAAGTGATCGGCCGACGACTTGGTTCGCAACTCGATCCGGTGATCCGACTGTACGACGCCAAGTCCGGCCGGGATCTGCCGGGGCACTATTCGGACGACGAACCAGGACTTCAAAGCGACGCTCGACTCACGCAGACGTTCAAGGCGGGCGGCGACTATCTGGTCGAAGTTCGCGACACGCGGCACCTCGGCGGAGCCGACTACCATTATCGACTTCGCGTCGCCGATTGCCCGACGGCGATGAGTGCCTTCCCGGTGGCCGTTCAGCGTGGCACGAAGGCGTCGGTCCAGTTCGCGGGTCGACACGTCGAGGGGGTTGTGCCCGTCGAGGTGAACATGCCCGCCGATCGGGCGGCGATCAACTTCGCCCCGCGCGGCCAGGGTGGCGTCGCCGGTTGGCCGGTGCCCGTGTACGCGTCGGACATCGCCGAACAGTCAGAAGTCGAGCCGAACAACGACCTGGCGAAAGCTCAAAAGGTCGCGGTACCCTGCGGCATCACGGGCCGGTTCCTCGAGAAGGGGGACCTCGATTGCTTCACGTTCGCCGCCAAGAAGGGGGGCAAGTTCGCGATCGTCGCCGAGACGTATGAGATCAATTCGCCGGCCGAGGTGTACCTCGTCGTCAAGGACGCCAAGGGGGCGGAACTGGCGAAGAGCAACCCGCAGAACTCGCCGGCCCGAATCGACTTCACGGCCGCGGCCGACGGCGACTTCACCGTCGTGGCCGAGCATCTGAATTATCTGCACGGCCCACTCGAAGTGTACCACCTGACGATTCGCGAAGCGGCCCCGGACTTCGATGTGCAACTGCAACTCGAGCGCTTCGCGCTCGCGCCTGGCTCGACAACCTTGATTCCAATCGCTCCGGCCACGCGACGCGAATTCACGGGGCCGATCGAGTTGACGGTCGTGGGCCATCCGGGTTTCTCGGGCACCGTGACCGTTCCGAACGCGGCCGCCCCGCCGCCAAATCAGCCCGTTCCGCCAGCCGCGCTCTTGCCATTAACGTGCAAGGCGGACGTGCCGATGGGCGCTTATGATTTGCAGGTCGTCGCCAAGGCGACGATCAACGGCAAACCGGTCTCGAAGCTCGTCACCGTCACGGAGCTCGTGAAGGCGAATCTGAATGGCCTGTCGTTCCCGCCGCGTGAAATGCTCACGTCGATCGGCGTGGCCGTCATCGACAAGCCGCTGTTCTCGCTGTCCGCCAAGTTCACCGCCCCGGACGTGGTTCGTGGCTTGCCGGCGAACCTCACCGTGTCCGCGGTCCGGGCCGTCGGCTTTGCCGACGAGATCGCGCTCGTCCCCCAGGGGGTGCCCGCGAATGTCGTTGTCGCGGTCAAGCCGATCCCGAAGGGTGCGAACGAGATCGCCTTCCCGGTTACGGCCGCCGCAAACGCGGCGGTCGGGCCGATCGCGCTTTCGTTCCGCGGCACGTCGAAGCCGGGCGGCCGCGACTTCGCTTACGATTCAACCACCGCGACGGGCACGATCGGCCTGCCCGTAGAGGTGAAGGCCGAACCGACTCCGTTGATGTTGAAGATCGGCCAGAAGGCGAAATTGAAAGTGACGATCACCCGCAAGGGGGACTTCAAAGGCCCGGTCGATATCGAGGTGAAGAACTTGCCCGCGAACGTGACCGCACCGAAGGCGACCATCGCTCCCGACAAGAAGGAAGCGGAAATCGAACTGACCGCCGCCGCGAACGCCGTAATGGCCGACAAGCCGGACATCCAGGTCGTCGCGACCGCGAACGGTCAACCGGCAATCGCGCCGAACATCGTGTTGAAGGTCGTGAAGTAACGAATGTCGGACACGCGAGAACGCCTTTCGAGATGATGTTGCAACTGCGACCCCGGCCTCGAAGCCATCGGCCGGGGCTAGCTGCTTGTCGCCGAAGCGGCTCCCGGATTCGGATCGCATCGCAGTGTCAAACTTGGCTCGGGATCGGGGAGCCGC
>JANLUE010000938.1:0-2355 GCA_031363325.1 Gemmataceae bacterium | reverse complement strand
CGTTGCAGCCAGCGCCATGATGCCCGCCAATAACAGGGTAAGAGCACGTTTCGACCACGCGGGCGAGCTTGCTCAGGCCGACGACGCGGCCCGTTGGCAAATAGGCGACGTGCGCTCGACCGGAAAACGGTAGCAGATGGTGCTCGCAGAAACTGGCGAATTCGATGTCCTTTTGAAGGACCATCTCCTCGTGATCGACCTCGAACGTCTTGCGCAGAAAGGCGCGAGCGTCGGTATGGAGGCCGGAGAAGACTTCGGCGTACATGCGGGCCACGCGGGCCGGGGTATCGACGAGGCCATCGCGATCCGGGTCTTCGCCGACGGCGAGAAGGATTTCGCGCACGGCGGCTCGAAGCCGCGCCTGGTCGACCGGGCTCGCTTCGCCGCGTGGGGCGTGAAGGCGGGGCGTGCCGCACCCGGGCTGATGAATTCGCTCGGTCGTGGTGTCCAAGGAAGGGTCCTTAGTCGGGCCGGTGCGAGGGCCGGCGGGGAAGCGGTCCCTTTGTTATAGCGCGAACCGTGTGGGCCGGACAACGGCCGACTCCATTATTCGCGGCCGAGCTGCCGATGCAAAGCGGCATCTTCCGCTCGGCCCGTGGCGGTGAGGTATTCGGCCAGGGCGCGATGGGCCGGCTTGTAATTGGGCGAATTGCGAAGGGCATCCAGGAACCACGCGGCCCCGCGATCCTTGAAGCCGTTCTTGATCATGAGTTGGCCCATTTCGACGCGCGGGGCCGGGTCGAGCGTACTGGTCACCTTTTCCTGAAGGACGTTCATCCGCGACGTGTCGGCCTTGAGTTGCTTGAGCCGAGCTTCGACGACGCGTGCTTCGTCCGGCCGTCGCAAACGGACGAGGCACTGCATGTAGTCCTGGAGAATGGCCGGATCGCCGCCTTCGGCCGCGGCGATTTTGAGTTTGGGCTCGGCCTCGGCCGTTCGACCGGCCCGCAACGCGACTCGGCCCGCGACCCCGAGGACTTCGGGATCACTCGGGTACGCGTCCAACAGAATGGCGACGCGCTCTTCCGCCTTCAAAGTGCGGCCCAGTTCGAGCAACACGTTGATGTATGCCACCACTTCCTCTTTTGGAGTCGGCGGCAGCTTCATGGCGAGTTCGTATTCGTCGACGGCCTCGGCAAGGAGGCGGTTCTTCGAGAGCGAGTTGGCGAGCCCAAGACGGGCCTTGACCAAATTCGGGTTCCGATCGAGTGCGGTGCGAAAGCAGCGAATCGAACCGTCGGCATCTTTCAGAAAAACCCGGACTTCACCGGCGAGTTGCCAGGCGAGCCCGGAGTTCGGTTCCAGCTGGCACCACAGGTCGGCTTGTTCGAGTGCGGCGAGCAGGAGATACTCGCGGAAGTACGCGGCGGCGAGCGCTTCGCGAATGCGTGCTTCGTGGAGAGTGCCGTTCTTCAAGCGTTCGAGCAGCGGGAGATTGTTGCCTTGCCAGCCGCCCTGTTCCACGGCGAGCAGCTGTTCCTCGACCCGAATGTCGTCCGCCGGTGCGCCGGCGGTCTCGGCCTGAGTGAGAAAGGCCTGGGCGGCGCGGTAGTTCTTTTCGCGTCTGGCGAGCCGGGCCGACTCCCAGAGCACGTCCGGATGCTCGGGTCGGGCTCTTCGCGCGAGGGCGAGGTGGGCCTGGACGGCCTCGAAGTCTTCGGTGGCGAGCGCCGAGCGCGCGTCGGCGAGATGACGCGCGGCCACGACCCTTGGCCACGCCCAAATCCCGGCAAATGCCGCGAAGATCGCGAGCAAGAGCCAGGCGGGCCACGTTGGCGAAGTGCGCGAACGACGGGTTGAAGCGGGCGGGTTCACGGCAGGCCCAGGGAGTGGAGCGGCTACGGTCATCTCAGTGGGGTTCGCATCGCGCGTCAAGTGATTCCCCGGATGAAAGATGAAAGAGTCGAAAGTCACGACAGAGTATCGCTAAAACGATTGTACGCACGATTGGGTCAAGACGAATGTTCGCGAAATTCTAGAGAATTCTCTTGACAGGTCCCGTGTACAACGGCTAACTAATAGGTGGTTTCGCGCGAGCGCGCAGTTTGCGCAAGACCATTCGGAATACGTCAGTAGCATTCTCCAATGCCCCGGGTCGGCCGAGTTGGCCGACACGATCCGGACACGACGAGCGGGCTTTCTTACACATGCCGTGTTTTTCCCGCTCTCTCTCTCGGAGGTCTGGTCCCATGACTGCGGTATCTCGATGGCTGAGTGGCCGTCGGCCGACCGATCGGCGCGGGTTCACGCTGATCGAACTGCTGGTTGTGATCGCGATCATCGCGATCTTGATTGGCCTGCTGCTCCCCGCCGTGCAAAAGATTCGCGCGGCCGCGCAGCGAATGAAGTGCGGCA
>JANLUE010000935.1:0-2122 GCA_031363325.1 Gemmataceae bacterium | reverse complement strand
ATTCCACACGAAAGTCGCCCCGTACATGACGTACGCGATCGCCGGGCCAATCCCGCGCGGCGACGTGCCGGACGCTCTCTACTGGGACACCGGCGACCCGTACCACTATGTCCGCTTGATTTCGGAACGCGATCAGCCGGGCCGCGAAACGGATCTGTTGCTTATCGGCGGGGCCGATCACAAGGTTGGCCAGGAGCCGGACCCTGGTCGTCGCTGGGACGACCTCGAAGCGTGGACCCGCGAACGATTCCCGATGTTTGGGACCGTCGAGAAACGTTGGTCCGGCATGGTGCTTGAGACGCTCGATGGGCTCGCGTACATCGGTGCCGATACCACCGGCGAATCGAACGTGTACCTCGCCACGGGCGATTCGGGCATGGGCCTGACCCACGGTACGATCGCTGGAATGCTCCTGACCGATCTAATCCACAAACGGCCGAACCCCTGGGCCGACCTGTATGCGCCGGGACGATTTCCCGCCAAGGCAACCGGTGAGTTCGCCAGCGAAAACGTGAACGTCGCCCGGCAATACGCCGACTGGTTCACATCCGGCGACGTCAAGTCGGTCGATGACATCAAGCCGGGCTGCGGCGCGATCGTTCGACGCGGCCTGACCAAACTCGCGGTTTATCGTGATGATGCGGGCACGTTGCAGGCTCGGTCGGCCGTTTGCCCGCACCTCAGCGGCCTCGTTCGCTGGAATTCGGCGGAGTCGACCTGGGACTGCCCCTGTCACGGTTCTCGCTTCAAGCCGAACGGGGAAGTGTTGCACGGTCCATCAATCAGCGCCTTGCCGGCGGCGGAATTGTAATGAACCGCCTGCCGAATACGGAAGCCGTGTCCCGCCGAGCGGAACCATCCTTCGCGGACGTGAACGAGCGTCGCGAGTCGGCGACTCGGAACGCGTCCTTGCTGATCGAATTGTCGCAGCGCAGTCGCCAACTCGATGTGTTGTCCCGCGCGTGCCGCCAGGTGAATTCCGTCCTGGAAACGCCCGTGATTTTGCGAACGCTGGTCGAATCGGCGCGGCAGATGACGGACGCGGCGACGGGCTTCGCGAGGTTGCGCGAAAGCGGACGGATCAATTTCGACGAATTCCGTGACGCCGCAAGGCGTTGAGTACAGCTTCACGCGTCGACGCGGCTTTGTTGGGCGGATCCCCGACTGCGGCGCTTACCGGCGAGACGGGCCTCATACGATTCGATCTCGAACTCGAGAGTCCTCACGCCACCGCGAACCGCATGCGGAACCACGCGCCGCGGTGCGGTTCGGACTCGATCTCCAGCGTCGCCGCGTGGTGTTCGAGGACGACGGCGACGAAGGACAGGCCAAGGCCCATCCCCGCGTTGTAGCCTTCGTACAGGGCGTTGTCGCGCTTGGTGCTGAAGTGTGTCTCCAGGCACTTTTGCCGAACCTCCGGCGTCATGCCGATGCCATTGTCGCGCACTTCGAGGATGATCGCGTCCCCTTCGCGTCGCCCGGCGACGAAAACTTCGCCGCGCCAGGCGGCCGCATCGATCAACGCTCGCTTGCGCTTCGATGGGTCCGTCTCGGCGCGGGCCGCGTCTCGAACGTGATTGCGCATCTCGAAGGTCGCGTCGCGGGCGTTGAACACCAAGTTTTCGATCGCTTGTTGCAGGTGCGAAAGATCGCCGCGAATGAACAGGGGTTCGTCGGCGGGGGTCGCCGTTAGAGCGAGCTTCCATTTCTCGCGGCCAATCGTCCCCCAGGTCTGGCCCGTCTCGCGGATCAGGGCGTTCAAATCGAGCCGCGTCATTTCGGCCCGCGTCGGGTCGCGGCGAACGGTCTTCAAGATCATCTGCAAACGCTCGGTCACGGTCCCCAGCGTTGACTTCACTTCCTTCAACATGCCGGACTGGTCCGCGCGCGAACCGTCGGCTTCCAGGCAGCGATTGATCAAATCGTTCGGGCGAACCAGCAGATTTTTGATGTTGTGGGCGTACGACCCCGCCATGATGCCGATGCTCGCATAGAGTTGCGACTTCATTTCGGAACTGACCTGCTCCGCCTCGGCCGCCCGCGCTTCGGCCCGCGCCGCCTCAACGGTCTGTTCGAGCAAGCGCCGGTTGGTCTCTTCGGCCGAGCGCTCGGCTTCCTGCGC
>JANLUE010000891.1:0-3156 GCA_031363325.1 Gemmataceae bacterium | reverse complement strand
CGAGCCGCTTCGATTCTCGGATCACGGCCCACACCTTATCGCAGAACTCGGTCGATATTCTCGCTACCTCGAGGAACATGCCATTACTTTTGAATCTCAAATCAATGAGGTCGGGAAAACAATCATTCGGACACGCGGAAGCTCGGCAAAGTTCAGTAGACATTCTCGATTCGTCGAGTCGCAGATTGCCGGACACAACGTTTGGTCCGAGTTGAGTTACCTCGTAACAATTACGACTTCAACTTGACTCGCCTTACCCCACCGAATCCCCCGACGCCGGTACCGACTTCAAGCCGATCTCGCCCGCGAGCCCCAGGAACGTCGTTCGACATTCCGGACAAGTGATTGCTTTCTGCGAAATGAGTCGATCTCCTTCAGTCGATCGGCGGCGGGTTAGCATCCTCGCTCGGGGCAGGAACTCGTCGAACAGGAACGCGGACCAACCGCGCAAGCGTCGAGCGAGATTCTCGGGGTCGTCGCGGAACTTGAAAGTTCGGTCGCCGACGATCAGTTCGAAACCGCCGCCGCGCAAGATCGACTTCGCCCGCGTGCGGATCGGGGTTCGTCGTCGGTCGATCACCACGTCGCGGTAAACGACCCCCTCTTCGCAAATCATGATCGGGAAGCCATCGGCGTCGGCCTGGAACAACAACAGGTCGGGGCGTTGCCGCAGATAGTTCTCGGAAAGCGAGGGATAGCGGGCGAGATCGAAGACGGACGTGGCCGAGCCGATTCGCTGCCACAACCGCTGCGGCCGATAGAGCCAAAGCAAGCGCAATCGAGCCAGACCGTCGCGGTCTTCGCTCGCGTAGGCCGCCCCGAGGGCCGGGAACAGTTGGCCGATCAGTCGCAGATCCTCGGGCTCGAGGTTCGCGTCGAAGGCGTGCGCCAACATCAGGACGCGAAGTCGAACGCGACGCGTTCGCTCCGTCGGGTCGCCCCGGAGCTCCTTGACGAGTGCCTCGACGTGGTCGAGGGGCACGCGTTCCTGGAACGCCAGTCCCGCTTCGTCCGCGATCAACGGCAAGTCGTCGCTACCCGTGCGGGCCGCGTCCGCGATTCGCAAGACTCGCAACGGCGTGAGGTACGCTCGACCCACGCGATCGCCGGCCAACTGAGCGATCGCCGCGTTCAACAATTCGGAACGATCCGCGACAGTGCCGCGACCACGACTCGCCAGCGATAGCCCGCCGAGGAACGCCGCGTCGGCCCGATCGATCGATGGCTTCAACAGTCGCGGGGCCAGCCGCGTCCAGGCGTAGTCGATCGTCCGGTCGGTCGGGTTGTCGCGTTCGACCCACGCGGCGCGAATCAATAAATACGCGATCGCCGCCGCGATCAGGCAGGCGGCCGCCGGAATGATCGGTGCCAATCCGAGGACTTTCGGCAAGACGGCGAACGCGACTGCGAGGCCAACGAGCGGGAACAACAGCAGAATTGCCGCCCCGCGCCGGTTCATGCCGTGACCGGGCTCGGCCTTCGATTCGATTCGCCCTTCCGGAACATCGATCGTTAGGCGGCGCGAGAAATATTCGTCCGACGACTCGACGCGGAAGCCATCCCCCTCGACTCGGCCATCGCTCACAAGGACCGGTGTCGCGGTCACTGGGGGGACCAACGGGACGAGCGTGTAACAATGGGGGCACAGCGTGCCATGTTTCTCGGCCGCCTCGGCACGCAACAGCGTTCGCGCTTCTTCATCGTCCGCCCCGCCCAGCAAGACGAGCCGATGGACGCGCGACAGGCCGCCGGCCGGATCGAGTGCCTGCGCCAGGTCGCACGCCCGGTCCAGGTATTCGTTCGTGCCGGTTCGTTTGAAGTCTGCCAGCAATTCGCCGACGACGTCCCACGGCTCACGAACACGGCCATTTTCCAGGAGAAGCCGATGCTTCTCCCACAGGTGGCGAACGAGGTCGTCGGGCCCCAGCCGCGTTCCGCAGCGGGGGCAGGCGGCCGGCGTGCCCGTCTCGAGTTCCGCCAGCGCATCGACAATGGCCGGTGTGCCCGGCACGAGGTCGGCCAACCGGCGAAGTCGATTGACGGCCCGGCTCGGCGAAGCCTTGCGACGGAACGCCTCGACGATCCGGGGGATGTGCGGCGAACTGGGCGCGACGGAGCGAATGATCTGGGCGGCGATGCCGACGCGGAGGCGCGTCGGAAACCGGCTTCGTTCGGTCAAGGAAACGAATTCGTCGATCAGGTTGGCCGGCAATGGTGGTGTTAGGCGAACGGCGATTTCCAGCGCGAAGCGTTGCCCGTTCGTGTCCCCCGACAGAAATCGTTCGAGCAACTCGGCGGGATCGCCGAGTTCCGCTTCCTCGGCCAGAAGATCGAACGCGGCGGCGCGGGCGGGCTTGTCGGCCGCCGACCCGATGCGCCGAAGATGTTCGCGAAGGCCCAAGACGGCCATGGTTACTTCACGGGGGCCTTGAGCGTCGCGGGCAACAGACACGTGTCCTTCGTGCAGGCCTGCACCTTGGCCCGCACTTCGAGCCCCTCGGCCGAGCCGACGAACGTGGCCGTCACGATCGCTTCGCCCTCGTAGACGCGGTAAGTCGTGCCACGTTCGTCCTTGAACACCGTACCCGCCGGGTATTTCACCGTGGCGGCGAGCTTCTTGCCGCCCGCGTAAAGGTCCACATTCGTCATCGCGCCGACCAGTTCTTCGTTCTCGACCGGGTTGGCGTAGATGTGCCAGTCCTTCCGCGTCTTGAATGTGACCGTCACCGTCTGCTTGCCATCCTTGTCCGCCGGGCCGAGCTTCGCCTCCATCGTGACGACATCCTGTGTCGTTAGGCGGTCGGGCTTCGTGCCCTTCGGGTCGGTCTTGGCGGGGCCCGCCTTCGCGATCGATTCGAGGTAGAGGTGCAACGCGTCGGCCAGCGCGGGCGTGGCCTGGGGGTTGCTCTTCAAGACGCCGGCGAATTGCTTCAGCGTTCGCTCGGCGGCCGTTCGATACGCTTCGTCGCCCGTCTTCCGCCAAAGGTCGAGCAGGTTGCGGGCGGCCGAACTATTGCCCGAAGGTTGCACACCATCGTAATAATCCTTCGGGCGGGCAAACAATTTCTCGTGATCGGACGACGTGAAGTAGTATCCCCCGCGATCCGGGTCGCCGTGCCATTTGATCATCAGGTCGGTGATCGCCTTCGCTTCCTT
>JANLUE010000829.1:0-9868 GCA_031363325.1 Gemmataceae bacterium | reverse complement strand
GCGAAGTCGGTCAGGACTTGTGGGAAATGATCTATCGCATTGAGAAGGGCGGCAACTACGGCTGGAGCGTTCAGGAAGGGAACCATCCGTTCCGACCGACCCGCACCAAAGGCCCGACGCCAATTCTGCCCCCGGTGATCGAACACAATCACCACGAGTTCCGATCGATCACGGGGGGTTACGTCTATCACGGCTCGGCCCTGCCCGAATTGAAGGGCCATTACATTTACGGCGACTACGACACGGGTCGCGTCTGGGCGTTCAAGTATGACGCCAAATCGAAGAAGCCGACGGAGCAACGCGAGTTGAACGATACGCAACTGCGGATCGTCGCCTGGGGCCAGGATGAAGCGGGCGAGGTTTACGCGGTCGATCATCAAGGGGGCGGCATTCACAAGATCGTGCCGGCCCCCGCGCCGACCGGTCCCATCGCCAAGTTCCCGCGCAAGCTCAGCGAGACCGGCCTGTTCGCGTCGACCAAGGACCATACGCCGGCCCCGGGCGTGATCCCCTATTCCGTGAATGCGGAACTGTGGTCCGACGGCGCCGCCAAGACGCGCTTCATGGCGATCCCCGGCGACGCCAAGATCGACTTCGAGGCGATGACCTATCCGCAACCCGCCCCCGGCGCGATCCCCGGCTGGCGCTTCCCGAACGGCACCGTGATGGTCAAGACGTTCGCGCTTGGCGACCGTCGACTCGAGACGCGCTTGCTCGTCGGCGAACGCGTGGCCGGTAGCGAGGACGTCGGCGATCAAGTCTGGCTCGGCTACACGTATCTCTGGAACGACGAACAAACGGACGCGGACCTGATCGATTCCAAGGGAATGGACAAGACCTACACGGTCAATGGCAAGGAACAAAAGTGGCACTACCCGAGCCGGACCGAGTGCACGCTTTGCCACACCATGTCGGCCAAGTACGTGCTCGGCGTGAACACGATGCAATCGAACCGCGACCACGATTACGGGGACGCGATCGCCAATCAGATTTCGACCTTCGAGCACATCGGCCTGTTCAGCAAGCCGCTGCCGATGAAAGTGGCCGAGATGCCGAAGCTCGCGAATTATCACGACACGACGGCCGACCTCGATGGCCGAGCGCGAGCATATCTGCAAGCGAACTGCGCGCACTGCCATCGCAAGTGGGGTGGCGGCAACGCGGACTTCCAACTGCTCGCCCCGTTGACCCTGGTGGACACGGGCGTCGTGAACACAAAGCCGGGCCACGGCAACTTCGAGATCAAGGACGGCCGACTGCTCGTGCCGGGCGACCCGGCTCGATCGTTGATCCACCACCGCATGAACATGGTCGGCCTCGGCCGGATGCCCCATGTCGCATCGACGGTCATCGATCGCGAAGGCACGGACTTGATCAAGGCTTGGATCGAAAAGATGGAGAAGTAACAACGTTGACGAAGTGCCCGTGGCCCGGTCGCGCATCGGCCGACCCACGGGCGGTTGCACCATCGGCCGCTAACATATCTGCTGAACCCGCCACCCCAAGTCGGTCTCGATGGGCATAACCCACTTCTGTTTCGGACTGAGTTATCTGTTCGCGTTGGGCCTTGAATTGGCCCAGCAGGCGCGGCCGGGGCGGGCCGCGCGAATCGTTGGACTGGTGTTTGGTTCGGCCGGGCTGATCGCGCACACGATTTTTCTCGTCGTCCATCAACCGAACCCGGCGTCGGCGTACGGTTCACTGCTGCTGCTCGCCTGGGTGTTCGCGGTCTTTTATCTGTACGCGGCGTTTCACGTGCGCGGTCGAGCGTGGGCGGTGTTCGTCTTGCCGCTCGTACTCGCGCTGGTCGGGCTCTCGTTCGCGTTCCAGGGCGAGCGCGACGAATTCGGATCCTGGTTTTCCGGCGAACATTTCTGGGGTTCGGTGCACGGCATGTTGGTATTGCTCGCGTCGGTCGGGATCACGGTCGGTTTCCTGGCCAGCTTGATGTACCTCGCGCAATCGAGCCGCCTCCGGCGCAAGCGACCCCCCATCGGGGGCTTGCGATTGCTGAGCCTCGAACGACTCGAAACAATGAATCGCCGGGCGATCATCCTGGCGTTTCCGTTGCTCACGGTCGGCGTGTTGCTCGGTGCCGTCCGTGTGCCGCTCACCTCGGGGCACGTGGGCGGTTGGACGGACGCGAAGATCATCGGCACGGCCGGCCTGTGGTTAGTCGCGCTCGTGTTGCTCTATCTGCGTTACGCGGCCCACGTGCCGGCCCGGCGACTCGCGTTGCTCACGGTCGCCGCGTTTGGATTGATGATAATCGCCTTGATCACGGCCCACCCGTTCGCCGCGGAGGGGGGCCGATGAACCTCGCCGCCGTGGGAGTGAACTT
Source organism: Gemmataceae bacterium (assembly GCA_031363325.1). GTDB lineage: Bacteria > Planctomycetota > Planctomycetia > Gemmatales > Gemmataceae > SIAJ01. The sequence goes on along the minus strand of JANLUE010000829.1, from coordinate 7,527 downwards.
TCGATCGGCCGGCGTCGACCTTCGCGAAAAGGTCGCGTTCGACGACGCCCGGCGCGACCTCGCGGCGTCCGAACTGGCGGCCCGCTACGGCTGCGAGGCGGCGATTCTCTCCACGTGTAATCGCGTCGAACTTTACCTGGCGCGACCGGATAACCAATCGCTGCCGGACACCGCGTTGCTCGCCGAATTTCTGGCCGCCTTCCACAACGTCGACCCGGCGACGCTTCGGCCGCACCTCGTCGAGTCCCGCGACGCGGCCGGCATCAAGCACTTGTTCCGCGTGGTGTCGAGCCTCGACAGCTTGATCGTCGGCGAAGGACAGATCGCCGGGCAAGTGAAGGCCGCGTTCGAGTCGGCGCTCAAGCTCGGCACGACCGGGCCGGCCCTGAACGCCTTGTTCCAACACGCCCAGAGGACGGCCAAGCGAGTCCGCACCGAGACCGGCATCGCCGAGGGGCACGTGTCCGTGTCGAGTGTTGCGGTCGATTATGTGCGTCAGGTCTTCGACCACTTTGGCGACAAGACCGTGCTCGTGATCGGTGCCGGCAAGATGGGCCGGCTCACGTTGAAGCATCTCGAAGGCCTCAAGTTGAAGCAGATTCTGGTGACGAATCGAAGCCCCGAGAAGGCCGTCGAAGTTGCTGGGGCGTGCGGTGGGACGGCAGTTCCGTGGGATCGACTCGACGACGCGCTCGGCCGGGCGGACATCGTCTTGAGCACGACGGGGGCTGGCGAGCAAATCGTGACCGAACGGCGCTATCGGCCGATTCGCGCCCGCCGGGCTGGTCGGCCCACGGTGATCCTGGACATCGCCGTGCCCCGCGATTTCGAGCCGGCCATCCACGACGGTGAGACGACGTTCCTGTTCAACATCGACGACTTGACGAATGTCCGCGAGCGCACGCTGGCGAAGCGGCGCGCCCACGTCGATCGGGCCGAAGCGATCGTGGACGAGGACCGCCGTCGCTTCACGGACGACTGGGGTCGTCGCAAGAACGGCCAGATCATCGCTCGGCTCAAGCAAGAGTTCGAAGCGAAACGCCGCGAAGTACTCGACCCCCTCCTGGGCCGACTCAACGGCAAGTTGACCGAGAAGGAACGTCAGGACATCGAAGGGGCGTTCCGGCTGTATCAGAACAAACTCCTCCACGGCCCCATTTCCGCCCTCGGCGACGCGACCCGCGAAGGCCAATCGAACGCCTTGCTCGACGCGCTCCGACGATTGTTTCGACTGGAGTGATAGTCGGGACCTTCCAAATGCCCGTGAACGCGATTCAATTCGTATTCGGTTATCATGACAACCAAACCTCGGTGCCCCTGGACGGCGAGCCGATCCGCCGACTCTGGCTGGCATGGCGGGCGATTCGGTGCCTCTACTTCGCCTTCAGCCAATCCGCATCCGGCAATTCACCCGCGAATTTCCAAGATGGCTTGAAAACCGTCGTCAACTTGGCGCCATTCAGGATCGCTCGGACCAGTTCGACGGGCATATGGTTCTCTTTCAGAATCGCGTCGTGGAAGGTCATGTCGGACATCTTGCCGCTCGCGACGAGTTCCTGACGTAGCGCCCAGAATTGTTTGGCACCGATCAGGTAGCCGGCCTGATAGAGGGGCGGGTAGCCGCCCTGGAACGAGCGCCGCACCTCCGCCGTCGCGTTCTCGCGTTCGTGGCCGACCTTCTCCACCAGGAAGTCGATGCACTCTTGCGGCGTCATCTTGCCCAGGTGGAAGCCGAGCGAGAACGTCACGCGGGCGCAGCGGTGCATCCGCCAGAACATCAGGCCGATTCGATCTTCCGGCTTCTTCGCGAACCCCAGGTCGTAGAGGACCATTTCCCAGTAGACGGCCCAGCCCTCGGTCCAGAACGGCGTCGCGAACACTTGGCGTTGCGGTTGATAGCGCGTGTTCATGAACTGTTGCAGATGATGTCCGGGGATCAATTCGTGATGAACCGTCGCCCGTGAAAAGTGAACGTTGTTGCCCCGCAGACTTTGCAATTTCGCCTCGTGTGACATCGTGTTAGTTGGAAATGAAACCGAGATCACCTCGCCGCCGGTGAAGAACGGATTGAACTTCTGCCGTTCCGGCGTCATCATTTCCATCCGCCAGGTCTCGGCCGCGATTGGCGGGATCGTGAGCAATCTTTTCGCATTCAGATATTCAATCGCTTCCAGCGCCAGATCGCGAATGACTTTCGGTTGACCCCCCGGCGCGACGTGGAGTGTCTTCACTTTTTCCAGGGCCATGCGCCAGTCGTCGCCGAAGCCCATCTCGCGGGCGGCCTTCTTCATCTCGGCCTCGCACCAGGCGTACTCGCGATTCGCCAACTCGACGAGTTGCTCGGGCGTGTACGTGATCATTTCGGCTTCAAGCGCGGCGAGTAACGCCTCGCGGCCAATCGGCCGACCCACGATGTCCGACCCGTCCTTCGGCCGAGCGGGCGGATCCTTGGGCCGATTGGCGAACCGTCGCGTATCGCGCTGGAGTGCGGTGCGGAACAGCAAGAAGTCGATCTTCGCGGATGGGGAGAGCTTGTCGAAGTCGAGCTTGTCGATGGCGTCGAGCCACTTCGTGTAGAGCGGGCCGCGTTCGTTGAATCGAAGGCGTTCGATGTCGGTCTGGTAGCGCTGGAGAATCGAGGTGAATTCGCTTGCCGGAGCGACGTAGGTCTTGGCATCCGGAATGTCGGTTGGACCGACATCATTCGGCAGAAACCTTGCGCGAACGGGCGTCGACTCCGGGGCTTGCTCGGACCTGGCCAGAACCGTCTTCGCAAATCGATCCAGGGCCGCATCCAATTCGCGATATGGTGCACCAACCCACCAAGTGAAAAGTGGGTCGTACCCGGAGTAGAACGTGTGCCAGGTTTGGATCGCGTCTCGGAGCCGATTCACTTCTTCAATAACCCATCCGATGCGGGCCTTCGTGAGAACGACACTATTGAAGCGATGGTCCTTTGCGGCCGCGATATTCCTGTTTGCCTCGTCGATGGAATTTCGGGCCGAATTCAAGCGCTCGGCGATCAACGTTGGATCAATCGGCTCCAGCGCTCGTCGCGACATTTCGAGCCGATAGAGATCGGCCGCGAATGCGACGAACGCGGAGATTTCGCCCTGGTGGTCCCAGACCGAGTTTAATTCACCCGCGTCCTTGGCGATTTGTTTTTTCAGTTCCGTTAGACCTTCGGCACCAGCCGGTGAGAGTTGCTTTGCGTCAAGTCCGGTCAGTGCCTCCTCCCAATTTCGATTGAACTTTCGCAATCGCGAATTATCCGCCAATTGCGAAGGCAAGTTGTAACGGCGTTGAAGTGCCGCCCAATCCGCTTCATATTGCCGAGCCAAGCCGCGTACCTCATTGCCCGTATTCGCCATCAGCACCTTGAGATCAGGCACCTCAATGTCGATCTTCTTCTCCGGCTCCTTGCTCTTCGGCGGCTCGGTTTTCTTCGGGATCTCCGCATTGCGATCGGGCGGCTCGACGCCCAGCAAATGTCGAACGAAGAAATCCTTGCGCCGTCGAGCCCCATAGGAGGACTCGCCGATGCCGTGGCCGCCGTTGGGGACCACCAACAGGTCGAAATCCTTGTTCGCCTTGATGAGCGCATTCACAACTTGCATTGTCGACGCCGGATCGACATTTTGATCGACTTCGCCAACGGTGAGTAACAGTTTGCCGGTGAGGCGATGGGCCTGCGTCACGTTCGATTGTTCCGTGTAATGTGGGCCGACCGGGTAGCCCATCCACAGTTCGTTCCACCACACTTTGTCCATGCGATTGTCGTGGCAGCCGCAGTCGGCGACGGCCACTTTGTAGAAGTCGCCGTGCGCGAGCAGGGCCCGTAGCGCGTTCTGTCCGCCGGCCGAGCCGCCGAAGATGCCGACCCGCGTCAGGTCGAGATAGGGGTACTTCGCGGCCGCCGACTTCAGCCACAGGATTCGATCCGGAAAGCCGGCGTCGCCCAGGTTTTTCGCACAAACGTCGTGGAAGGCCTTCGAGCGATTCGACGTACCCATGCCATCGATCTGTACGACGACGAAACCCAGCTCGGCGATTTCCTGGCCCTGGAACATCGGGCGAAATGACTTCGGGACGAACGAGTCCTGCGGGCCGGCGTAGATCTTTTCGATCACCGGGTACTTCTTCGCGGAGTCGAACGTCGTCGGCCGCCAGATCACGCCGTGAATCTCGGTCGTGTCGTCACGGCCCTTCGCGACGAACCGCTCCGGCACCTTCCAACCTGTCCGTTCGAGGGCCGTGATGTCGGCCGATTCGAGATTGCAAATCAATTTGCCATCGTCGCCGTTCCGCAATTCGGAAATCGGTGCCCGATCGACGCGCGAATAGGTATCGATGTAATGCTTCCGGCCCGGCGAGTATTGCAAGGAATGGTTGCCGTCCCCTTCCGTGAGTCGAACCAGCCCGGTGCCGTCGAAATTGATTCGACAATAGTGGACGTGATAGGGGTCCTGTTTCGGATCAATCGCGCCGGCCCGAAACCAAATTTGCCGCTTCTCGTTGTCGACCCGGTCGACGCCGCGAACGAGCCAATTGCCATGCGTAACCGGGTTTTTCACCGCCCCGGTCGGGCGATCGATCAGGTACAGATGGTTCCAGCCGCTCCGCTCGGACATCCAGATCAGTTCGCCGGTGCCCGGCACCTCGTGCAAATACTGTTTGTGCGCATAGTCGATGAAGGTCTTGCTTTCCTCATTGATGACGACCCGGGCCTTGCCAGTTGTCGCATCGACTTCAATGAACCGCAGCACCTGATGGCCGCGCTGGTTGTAGGTGAACGTGAATGTCTTGCCGTCGGCGTCCCACTTCACGAAGTCGAGTTCCCAGGGATTGGGAAACAGTTCGTCGGGGACCGGGATTTCCTTGCGGGCCTCGACATCGAACAGGTGCGGCTTCGACACCGGCAACGGGTCGCCGGGCTTGGCATAATTCAGACTGATCAACTTCGGCTGAAGCTGATCGCGCGGTGACGAGGCCACAATCTTGACCTGGCGCATCTCCGCCGTTCGGGTCCGCATTGCGACGAGCTTCTTGTGATCCGGCGACCAAAAGAGATGTTCGTAATAGTCTTTCGCCGTGCCATCCGTGGTCAATTGAAACTCGGCCCCCTCCTTCGATTTCAAATAGATGTTGTGATCGCGGATCGCGACGGTCCACGGCCCATCGTCGCGTTTCTCCGGCGGCCTTCCCTCCGGACCCTTGCGGAACGGGCCTGTCTTCTTCGGCACCGGCAACTTCGTCCCCTCGCTCACGGCTTCGCCCGAGTACGCCCAGCCCTTGTCGAACGCGTTGAAGCGAATGGTCGGCCCATCAATCGCGATCAGGTCGAACGGCAAATGCGTGGACTTCACGTCCTTGCCGGCCGCCTTCGCGAGCGCCACCGCGAGCTTCGCGTGATCGAAGGCCGGCCCACGCTGGCCTTTCGTTGCATCCACCCGAATGAACTCGCGAGCACCTTCGGCCAGGTCGACGCGATACCAGAACTCAGTCCCTTCGTTGAACCAGTGCGGCTCGACGCGATCGCGAAACACCTTGTTTCGCGTGAGTTCGCCGAGCTTGGCCGAGCGCTCGTAGTCGGCCGGCGTGCCCTGGGCGAACGCGACCGCGGGGATCGCGATGAAGAATGCGAGAAGTCGATGGGTCATGGTCGTGGCGTGGGTGGTGGAAGTTCGGTAGATTCACGATAGGGGGCCGACCCAGGTCTAGTTGCCAGATCCCATCAGTCGTGTCCAAGCAACGGAAATCGCAATTCGATTGGATCGACATCGCGGAACTCGGGCATCGCTCGACCTCGCGACATTCAATCGAAAGTGAACGAATCAATCATTTCTTCATCGGCTCGTGTCGCAACGCTCTCCCTCCAATCACGTCCTTGAATTCGCCATCGTCAATCGCGCGTTTGCCATTGACGAACAGATACTTCACGCCGGCCGAGTATTGATGTGGCTTCTCGAACGTCGCCACGTCGCGATACGCCTTCGGGTCGAACACGACGATGTCCGCGAAGTAACCCGGCTTCAGGTAGCCACGGTCTTTCAGGCCGAGCACGTCAGCGGGCAGGCCGCTGGCCGAGCGAATCGCTTGCTCGAGTGTGATCGCGCCGTCGTTGATCGAATAACGGCCGATCTTGCGGGGGAAGGTTCCGTAGCTGCGCGGGTGCGGCACCGAGTCGCCGGGGACTTGCGACCAGCCATCGCTCGCGGTCGCTACCCACGGCTCCTTCATGAACAGGCGCACGTCTTCTTCCGACATGCCGAAGTTCACGACGGCCGCCCCGCCGTTCTTTTCAATCTCGATCACGATGTCCGTCGCCGAGCGTTTCTCCGCATCGGCGATCGCCTGCAAGCTTAGGCCCTGCCACTTCACGTTCGGCTGATAGCGGGCGATCATCACGGTCTTGCCGCCGTCCCGACCGCCGATGGCCGACTCGACGGCCGCGCGGATCAACAGCCCCTTCTCGGCATCGTCGAGCCGGGCGAGGTATTCCTTATTGGTGCCGTCGCGAAAGCGAGTCGGGATCAGGGTGGCCGCGAGAGAGGTGCTCGACGCGATGTATGGGTACTGGTCGGCGGTGACGGTTTGGCCGGCCGCACGTGCCTTGCGAATGACGGCAATCGCGTCGGCCGATCGGCCCCACGAACTCTTGCCCGAAGCCTTGATGTGCGACACGTGGACGGGCGCCTTGGCGGTCTTGCCAATCGACAACGCCTCTTCGATCGCGGTCAGAAGTTCCGCCCCCTCGTTGCGAATGTGGCTGGCGTAAATCCCCTGGTGTCGACCGACGACCGTGGCCAACGCGGCGAGTTCATCGGTCTTCGCGTAGGTGCCCGGCGTGTAGATCAACCCGGTCGCCATGCCCCAACAACCGTCCTTCATGCCGGCATCGACCAGGGCCTCCATTTTCTTCAGTTCGTCGACGGTCGGTGCGCGATTCGCGTTGCCGAGCACGCGCGATCGAACGCTGTTGTGCGGCACCAGATGGGCGACGTTCGTGCCGACGCCGATCTTCTCGAGCGTCGCGTAGTACGCCTTCACATCGACCGGCCCGCTGCCGCAATTCCCGGTCACGACCGTCGTGACGCCTTGCGTCAAATAGCACTTGTTCGCTTTGCCGGGCGCGCTCGTGATCGGGTACTCGCCGCCATCGCAATGGGTGTGCAAGTCGATGAACCCCGGCGCGACGATCAGGCCGGTTCCATCAATAATCGTCGGCGAATCGGCGACATCGAACTTCCCAACGGCGACGATTTTGTCCCCCTTGATGGCCAGATCGCCAACGACGCCGGGCTTGCCCGCGCCATCGTACAGCGTGGCACCGCGGATTACGACATCGGCCGGCACCGGGTCGGCGGCGAGGATCAGAAGGAGCAAGAGGGAGTGCATGTGAAGTCCAGTCGACGAAATTCATCCGCTCGTCGTCGAAACGGTTCCAGGGCTAAAGTCCAATTGCGCGACTCAACTGGAAACGCTCGTTCGCGTTCCCCCTGCGAATGCTCTTTCCGCCGCTCCGCG
>JANLUE010000819.1:0-7138 GCA_031363325.1 Gemmataceae bacterium | reverse complement strand
GCGCCTCGCGGCTAACATTCACTCCCACTCGATCGTCGCCGGGGGCTTGCTCGACACATCGTACACGACGCGGTTCACGCCGCGGACTTCGTTGATGATCCGCGTCGAGACGCGGGCCAGCAAGTCGTAGGGCAAGTGCGACCAGTCGGCCGTCATGTAGTCATCCGTTTGGACGGCCCGGATGGCGATCGTATTCTCGTAAGTTCGCCCATCGCCCATGACGCCGACACTTTGCACGGGCAGGAGCACCGCGAAGGCCTGGGCCGTCTTGCGGTACCAGTCGGCCGCCTGGAGTTCCTCCAGGAAGATCACGTCGGCCTGGCGTAGGACCGCGAGCTTCTCGCGCGTCACTTCGCCAAGGCACCGCACCGCGAGGCCGGGTCCGGGGAAGGGATGTCGCCAGACGACCGTCTCGGGCAGTCCGAGTTCGAGGCCGAGGCGGCGGACTTCGTCCTTGAACAAATCGCGCAACGGCTCGACGAGTTCGAAGCCGAGTTCTTTGGGCAGGCCGCCAACGTTATGGTGCGCCTTGATCGTTGCCGCTGGGCCGTCCGGGTCGCCGCCACTCTCGATCACGTCCGGATACAGCGTGCCCTGGGCCAGGAAGCGGGCGTCGCGAATCGACTTCGCTTCGTGCTTGAACACTTCAATGAAATGATGGCCGATCGCGATCCGTTTGGCTTGCGGGTCGGTGACGCCCGCCAGCGCGCCGAGAAACCGGTCGGCGGCGTCGGCGATGTGCAGATCGGCATTGAACCAATCGCGAAACGTGTGTCGCACCGACTCCGCTTCGCCTTCGCGGAGCAGGCCGTTATCGACGAAGATGCATGCGACCTGCGGACCGACCGCTCGAAGCAACAGGGCCGCGACCACGGACGAATCGACGCCGCCGGAGAGGCCGCAGATCACGCGGCTCGTGCCGATCCGTTCCCGCATGTCGGCCACGGTGCGGTCGATGAACATTTGCATCTTCCACAAGCCCTGGCAGCCGCATACGTCGTGGAGGAAGTTCCGCAGTATGCGGCCCCCCTCGGGCGTGTGGCTGACCTCGGCGTGGAACTGCAGTCCATAGAACGGCTTCGTGCGATGTTTGACGGCGGCGACTGGACACGTCTCGGTCGAGGCGAGCGTGTCGAAGTCGGCCGTCGCGGCTTTGACTTTGTCGCCGTGACTCATCCAGACGATCGTCTCGCGTGGCACGCCGGCCAGAACCTTGCCGGTATCGGTGATGTGCAACGGGGCTCGGCCGAATTCACGCTTGTTGCCGGGAACAACCTCGGCACCCAGAAGCTGACAACCGAGTTGCATTCCGTAACAGAGGCCCAGGACCGGAATGCCAAGATTGAGGATCGCGGGGTCGAGAGTCGGAGCGCCGGGTTCGTAGACGGAGTAGGGGCTACCCGAAAGGATGATCCCCTGGGGCTTCAATTCGGACACGCGCGCGGCCGGCAGGTCGTGCCGAACGATCTGGCAGAAGACGTTCAACTCGCGCACGCGCCGAGCGATGAGCTGGGCGTACTGCGAACCGAAATCAAAGATCAGGACGAGTTCGCTAGTGGGTGACGACGCCATTCGACTCGATGGATTGGGGTTCGGAATCAAGGGGCTCCGCGAATTGGGCGAACAAATCATCCAGGGCGGTTTCACTTTCAACTTGGCCGATCGTCAAAAAACGCTCGACATCGATGTCGCCGTCGGACAGGAAATCGACCTCCCAACGTTGACCTGGCACGGTCACCAGAACCGAAATCCCGTCCGAGCGGGTTCGGCCAATCTTGAACGAAATTCGAGAATGCTCGAGGCGTTCGAGCAACGCGCCAAGTTGGTCAATTCGATTGAGTGACATTGAAACTCTCGATCCGATCTCATCCGGAATGGCGTGCAAACAAGTCCTCCAGCGTCGTCTCGTCTCCAGTCACCCCAGCACCCTTAAAGACTTCAACTTCAATCTGAACTTCGTCGCCGTAGTCGACGAATTCGACTTCCCAGCGCTCACCGGGCGCGAAGACCTCGACGGTGATTGCATCCGGACGACTGTGTCGCAACGAATGGTGGAGCTTGGCGTCCGTCAAGCGATTCAGGAAGCTGAGCAACTCCTTATAGGTGTCGACGATCACGTCGGTCATCGGTCGTCTCCGTTTTCACCGCTGCCCCAATTCCGCCGATCGTTTGGCGGCCGCTTCGACGGCGTCCATGATGGCCGCTCGGAAGCCGCCGCGCTCCAGGGCATGTAAGCCGGCGATTGTCGTCCCACCGGGGCTCGTCACGGCGTCCTTCAACTGGCCCGGATGCTGTTTCGTTTCCAACACCATGCGAGCGGAGCCGAGGACCGTTTGCGCCGCGAGCGTCAGGGCCACGTCGCGTGGCAGGCCCATGCGAACGCCGCCATCGGCCAGGGACTCGATCATCACGTAGACGAACGCCGGCCCGCTGCCACTCAAACCCGTCACCGCGTCGAGCAATGGCTCGGCCACCGCGAACGCCTTGCCCACGGCGTTGAACAACGTCTCGACGAGCGCCACATCTTCGGGACGAGCCCCTGGCCCGGCCGCGAAGCCGGCGGCGCTCGCGCCGAGCAGGCAGGGCGTGTTCGGCATCACGCGGACGAGCCGCAGATTGCCAAGCAGGCCGTCGGCCATCTGCTTCAACGTGATTCCGGCCGCGATCGAAACGACCACATGGCGATCGGCCAGGAGGTTCTGGAGTTCCTTGAAGAGCGCCGGCATCGTCTGCGGTTTGACAGCCAGAACCAGAATGTCGCTTGCGGCGACGACTTCCTTGTTGTCGCCCGTCGCGGGGCAGCCGGTTTGTTGCTGAAAATTGGTTCGAGCCACGGGGACCGGATCGCTGGCTCGGCACGTGGCGGGTGAGATCAACCCGGCCGACAGCCAGCCGCGCGCGAGGGCGGCCGCCATCTGGCCGGCCCCGAGGAACCCGATTTTCAAAGGCGAATTGACCGCGCCACTCACGGCGACCCTCCGGTCTGGTCGCGACAAGAAAGGCTTAAGCTATCAGCGCGGCAAGGGGAGGCAACCGAATGATCCGCCGAATGAGGAATGCGTGAACCGCAGCCAAGTCTCGGACGTTCAAGCGTCCACCGGATATAATCGACTGTTGGTACCACCCTCCCGATTCCTGAACAGCGGACCCCGATGCGTCGGAACGATATTCGCAACATTGCCGTAATCGCCCACGTCGACCATGGCAAAACCACCATGGTCGACCAAATGCTGCGCCAGTCCGGCCTGTTCCGTTCGGAGGAATTGGACAAGCTCGCTGGCGGTCAGCACGGCCTCATCGTCGATTCCAACGACCTCGAACGCGAACGCGGCATCACGATCCTGGCCAAGAACATCGCCATCCGACTTGGCGATGTCAAAGTCAACTTGATGGACACGCCCGGCCACGCCGATTTCGGCGGCGAAGTCGAGCGAATCCTGCAGATGGCCGATGGCGTGTTCCTCCTGGTCGACGCGGCCGAGGGGCCTTTGCCGCAAACGCGGTTCGTCCTCCGCAAGGCGTTCGAGCACAAGCTCAAGCCCGTGGTCGTGATCAACAAGATCGATCGGCCCGACGCCCGCATCGCGGAAGTTCACAACCTGGTGTTCGACCTGTTCGTCGAACTCGGGGCCGACGACGCCACGCTCGAATTCCCGCTGATCTATTCGTCCGGCAAGAACGGCGTGGCGACGACGGACCTCGACGTTCCGCCCAAGAACCTGAAGCCGCTCTTTGACGCGATCCTGACGAACATCCCGGCCCCCGAGGCCGACCCGGACGGCCCGTTACAAATGCAAGTCGTGTCGCTCGAGTACAGCGACTACGTCGGGCGAATCGCGGTCGGCAAGATCAACCGCGGCAAGATCAAGAAGGGCCAGCGCGTCGCCCTAATCAAGCAAAAGGATGGTCGCCGCATCGACGACACGGTGGTCCAGATTCTCGAATACGATCGACTCGGCAAGAAGGAAGCGGACGAACTGGCCGCCGGCGATATCTGCGCGATCGTCGGGCTCGACGAAGCCGATATCGGTGACACGATCGCCGACTTCGACAACCCGGAGGCGTTGCCCGCGATCGCCATTGATGAGCCGACGCTCGACATGGTGTTCCGCATCAACGACTCGCCGTTCTGTGGCCAGGATGGCAAGCCGTTGACGAGCCGCGAACTCCGCGACCGCCTCGACAAGGAACTACAACGCAACGTGGCGATGCGGGTTCGGCCGAGCGAGTCGGGCGACCAGTACGTCGTCTCCGGCCGGGGCATGTTGCACCTATCGATTCTGCTCGAAAATATGCGCCGCGAAGGCTCCGAGCTGGCGGTCGGCAAGCCGCGCGTAATCATCAAGGAAGTGAATGGCCAGAAGCAGGAGCCGTTCGAGTATCTGGTGATCGACGTGCCGGCCTCGCACATCGGCCCGGTGATGGCCCTCATACTCGAGCGCCAGGGCGTGTGCATGAAGATGGAAGGCGGCACGGAACTGACGCACCTCGAATTCGTTATCCCGGCCCGCGGCCTGATCGGCATGCGCACCCGGCTCATGACGGCTACGAGCGGCCTCGCCATTGTCCATCACAACTTCCACGAATACGCCCCGGTGAAGCCCACCCTGCCCGGCCGAGCGAGCGGCGTCATGGTCTCGACCGAGACCGGCAAGGCGACGGCCTACGCCCTGGAGGGATTGCAGGACCGGGGTATCCTGTTCGTCGCCCCAATGGAGCCGATCTACGAAGGCCAACTCGTCGCCGAACACTGCCGCGACAACGACCTGCCCGTGAACGCCGCCCGCGAGAAGAAGCTCACGAACATCCGCTCGGCCACGAGCGAAATCAAAACGGTCCTGAAGCCGCCGCGCAAATTCGAATTGGAAGCGGCCCTCGAGTACATCGAAGACGACGAACTCGTCGAGATCACCCCGACGAGCGTGCGCTTGCGCAAGGCGCTGCTGAAAGAATCCGATCGCAAGAAGGCGGACCGCCACAAGGCGTGAGTTAGCCGCGAGGCGAAGGTTGGACGGAGCCGAGCGCGTCCGCGAATCGGAGGAGAATCGCGATGCCAATACACGATTGGACGCGTGTCTATCCTGGTGTATTCCACGACTTCCACCAGAGCTGGACGGTGCGGATCAAAGACACGCTCAACGCCGGATTGTTGCCGTCCGGCTACTACGCCCTTGTCGAACAGAGATCATTGATCGGCACGTATGCCGACCGGGCGAATCGGGTAGTGGTCCAACGCCCGTTGGCCCGAACCGTCGCTTGTGTCGAGTTGGTTTCTCCGGGTATTCGCGAAGATCGGCATTCTTTGTCCGCGTTCGTCGAACGATGTATCCATTCCATTCAGGATGGGATTCACTTGGTCCTTGTGGACTTGTTTCCCCCATCGCGACATGATCCGTTCGGTCTTCACCAAGCAATATGGTCGCGGATTCACCCCGAAGAGATCGAATGGCCAGTAAACAAAGACCGGGCGATCGTTTCTTATCAAGCGACAGAGGACTGTGCCGCGTACGTCGAACCGCTCGCCGTTGGCGATGTCCTTTCTGAAGTGCCGCTGTTCTTGAACGATAATTGCTACGCGAGTTTGTCGCTCGAACTGCCATATATGGCGACCTTGGAATCGTTGACACTCGAGATGCGTCAGTATGTTGAGACCGGCCTATTGAAGGAGCAAGGCGATGCCAATGCATGATTGGACAACTGTCAAGGCCGGCGTCTATCACAATTTTCACTTGCGCTGGATCGCTGCCATCATGGACCGCCTCAATGGCGGGCTGCTTCCAGCCGGCTTTTTCGCGATGGCCGAACAGATCATCGGCCGGCCAGAGGGAGATATTGTAACTCTGAATACGGGTGCCCGTTCGAAAACCAATCCGGATCGCAATGGCGGAGTTGCGGTTGCGCCAACTCGCCCGAGAACCCGATTCATTTTGCCGGCCGAACCTCAACGCTACGCCCGCAAGACCAATCGCATCGCCGTCCGTCACGACCTGGGCGACGTGGTCGCGGTCGTGGAACTCGTCTCGCCGGGCAACAAGGATCGCAAGCACTCGCTGCGGACCTTCGTCGACAAGGCCTTCGAGTTGATCGAGCAAGAAGTGAATCTGATGGTGGTCGACCCGTTCCCGCCGGGTCCGAACGATCCACTGGGAGTTCATGCGGCGATCTGGGCCGAGTTCACGCCGGAACCGTTTGAGTTCTCTGCCGACAAGCCTTTGGCCATCTCGTCGTACGAGGCCGGCCCGGTCAAGATGGCCTACGTTGAACCCTTCGCCGTCGGCGATCGTCTGCCGAACATGCCGTTGTTTCTTTATGAGGACTTCTACATCGACGTGCCGTTGGAAGAAACCTATCAGGCCACCTGGGACGTGTTGCCGATCGAAGTTCGACGAATGTTGGACGGAGGGGCGATTTGACGCTTGAAAGACCGGTCAGAGACCGGTCTTTCGAACATTGCCGACTGGTGTCTCAGAGATCATATTTGCATGGGACGCGCTTGGCTCCGCAACGCCTTCGCCTCGCGGCTAACTTGTCACTTCCCCTTCCCAAACCCCACCGCCTCAATCTCGGCCGCCGCTCGCAGTGCGGTCGCGCTTTCCGGCCGTAGTGATGCCACGTCCGTTGCGACTTCCAACGCCTTCTTGGTGAGCGTCACCGTCAACTTGATCGGAAGGGGCGGTTTCTCCGGGACCGGGGTGGGCTTGGCGATCGTTTCCAGGCGAACGCTGGCCGATTTCGCCTGCTCGATTGCCGCTTTCGCCTCGTCGAGTTTGTTCGCTTCGAGGAGCAACTGCGCCAGCTTGCCGTGGGCGCTGCGAATCGTCTTGGTCGATTCTTCAATCGCCTGGCGAACCGGTTCGTACGAAGCGTCCTTCGAGAAGCCGAGCGGCTTCGACAGGGACTCGATCGCCGATTGATACGCCTTGATGGCATCTTCGCGTTTGCCTTGCTTCGCGTGCAAGTCGCCGGCCGCCAGTTGTTCGTCGGCCGATTGCTTCGCTTTCGCCCCCGGTTCGAGGGACTCCGCGGTCGTCGCCTTCGGGGCCGGTCGAATCGTGAACGCGACGCTGAGCCGCTCACTGGTTCCCAGTTCGCGGAAGCGTGGGCCGTACTTGGTCAAAGCCTCGAGGGCCAACTCGGC
>JANLUE010000786.1:0-9870 GCA_031363325.1 Gemmataceae bacterium | reverse complement strand
CACTCCGGCGATCTTGGCAAAGCCGGCGTCTGTTTTCAGTTGCGCAAGCCACTCGGGGCGGTTTGACTCGGAAAAGCCGGCGGGAGCCTGGTACAGGAACTCGACGCGCTGGCGTCCAATCACCATTTTCGGAAGTTGGCGGGGGGCAATGACCTGAAAGACCATCGCCGCCTGGTGAGCCGACCCGTGGAAAGCAGCGGCACGCAGCAATGAAACCCGGTAATCCAGCCCCAGATGCTTCATCAAAGGATCGATCCATCGCGCTGGATCGGGCGCACCGATTTGGCGATCTTCTGGACGGAGAATCAGGTAGAATCCCCTCCGTGGGGAAGCGATCCCGCCCTTCTTCTTCAACCGCGCGACGGAAGCCTGAAATGCCTGCGGCGTTTGTCCGAGTTCGGCCAAAGCCGTTGGTTTGGAGAAGTACGCCCTCCCTCTGGCAAGCTGCGAATCGATGAATTCCTGGACTGTCCTCATTCCCCGATTATATGCGAAAAACGACGCAGATCAACTGTTTTCTGATATGACCAGGGGGCTGATGGAGATCGCAAGTGTCTATTGCGGTTCGACTTGCCGTCATTCCAGCCGCCGCCGGATGCCCACTTCCCAGGCCCTAACCCCGGCAAGGAAAAGTTCAATAGCCGTCTTGTCAGCCCGATTGGACTTACGACGAGAAGGACAGTGGACGCACATCAACTTATTTGGCGTCCGGGCGTTGCCGCACCGCGTCGCCTCCCAATTGCCAGCAACCAACCCAACGACGCACGCGACGGTGACGGAAAACCGAATAACTCAAGTTTGTGACCAGCGTGCAACTCAATGCGCCCGCGCGAACACCACGCAGTGGGCCAGCGCGCAAGCCTCATGGGGCCAGCCGGACTGCGCCAGGGATGAAGTTCAGAGCCGGCCCTGGGCTCGAAATCGCGAGAACAATCACTTCGACCGTCTGTCCCACACGGAAAGGGAGGTGATCGAGCGATAGCTTCCCGTCCTCGGTCAGAACCAATTCGATCCGGTGTGCCGGCGTGATCGCTCACCTCCGCGAGGACACTCGGATTTTCGTTGGACAGGCGGCAACTGTCAACTACTTCCGTCGGTGATTAAGGCGTCAAATGGCACGGTACCGACGCTAGGCCGACACCTCCAGGTAATCGACCACGCTCGACGGCGGAGGAACGAATGAACCATCCTCGCGCAGTCCGGCGATATGCACCTCGATCGCCTCGCGCAGCAACTCCTCAGTTTCTTGTACCGTCGCGCCGGTTGCGACACAGCCGGGCAGGTCGGGCACGTAGGCCGCGTAGTTATGCTTGGCCTGTTCCACCACGATCGCGTACTTCTTCATGTTCCCTCGCGGCTCGATTCGACCGAATTTGATGCCCCTGCCCGGCGGGCACCGCCAACATACCGTGTTGGCATGGCCAACCAACGGGTCCGCGCTGATCAAATTGCCGTGTCCATCCGTACCGTTCGTGGCCAACGTGTACTCCTCGACTCGGACCATACCGCCCTCTACGGGGTCACGACCGCAGCCTTGAACCAAGCCGTCAAATGAAACGCGGCTCGTTTCACGGCTGATTTCGCCTTTCGGTTCACGGCCGAAGAGTTCGCCGACTTGATGTCACAAACTGTGATTTCATAGGCGGTCGTGGAGTCGCCGCAAGCTCCCTCCAGTCTTCACCAAGTAAGAAGTCGCCATGCTGTCAAGCGTCCTACGCTCCGCGACGGTCGCTCGGGTGAACGTCGAACGCGGCGGTCAGACGCCGTAGTCGGTCCTCGTCGGCGATTGAAACTTGACGTAATGGCCAATCATTGAATTCCGCTGCTCGCGATCAATTGAAGTCTCGCGCAACTTGGCCTCCGGACGACGTATTTGGCCTTTGGTCGGTTGCGGACGGTGCCAGCCGTCACCCGCCAAACTCATTGACCGGCAGGTACGCCTTTCCCTCTTGAGCCGAGTGCCGACGAATCCGGCCGATCAAGGCATCGAACGCCATGTTTCCCATCAGGACGTGGTACAAGTGTGTCCCTTCGATCAGAAGCAACGGGCTCTTCGCCTTCGATGCCTCATTGATTGCTACCGACGAATAGCCAGAAACGCTGACCATGATCCCCATCGTGTTGTCGGCCTTACTGACCACTTTCGCCATCAACGAATCGATGTCCGTCGCGTCCGATTGGTCTCTCGTAAACTTCGTCTCCACTAAATACGTAGTCCCGTCGATCGTCACCGAGCCATCGATCTGCCGGCCATTCGACGTGTAGGGCTTGCGGCGGTTGACATCGAAGTAATCCATCAGGTCGTAGAACCACGTCTGAAATTCGTACCCCGCTTCTTGACTTCCGAGCTTTAGGACGAGCTTGTCCAAGCGGTCTTTGAGGGCACCAAGTTCGACCTGTGACCGCTGCACGGCGACGCGAGCTTCCGCACCTGACTTTCGCCGCTGGGCTGCCGACCTTTCATCCTCCCACTCTTTTTTCTTCCGGCTAAGGTAGCTACTCAATGCCGCAACCGACTCTCTTGCGGCCTCGATTCTTAGAGCTGAGTCCTCCATTCCAGTCAACCGAGGGAAACTCGTTTGATCGGCCAACGCATAAGCAATTTTCCTGAGTAGCCCCACACCCTTTGGAAGCTTTTGCATCTCTGGGATGAGCTGATCGAGCCAAGAACGCTTCGAGTCGTCTTGACTAAGTGCGGCGATGGTTCGCTTATCAACACCCATGTGGATCAGAAACTGTTTCAGGTCGCTCTTGAACCAGTAGGATTTCAGCAGGGCGTCCCGAATCAAGTCGGTCAAGTGTGGAGACAGGGGATCGGGCATCGCAATCGAAGCGTGTGGGTCGGCGAGGAGGAATGCGCTATTATAGCTGATGTTGACGGGTCATCGAAATCAGTTCAGCTCCCGCAAAGGCTACATCACAGAAGTCCGACAATAAACGCCAGCGGACAAGTTGGATCTCTGGCTCTCATATTCTTCGGCAAGCCATCGCGGCGAACTCAAAATCGGATTGCGGACGAGGACGTTGGCCAATTGGGCATCCCAAAAAGAGGTGGGCGACAGATTGCTCGATTCAATACGCCCGCGCGAACACCACGCGCCGCGTCGACGGCGCACCCGTCACCATGCATGCCCCGGCTTCGGTCGGGCCGTTGAATGGGATGCAGCGGATCGTCGCTTTCGTTTCTTCTTGAATCTTATCCTCGGTCGCGCGGGTGCCGTCCCAGTGGGCCCAGACGAAGCCGGGGCCTTCGATGAGTTGTTTGAACTCGTCGTAGCTGTTCGCCGTGCGCATGTTCGATTCGCGGAACGCCTTCGCTCGATCGAACAGATTCTTCTGAATCGCACGCAGCAATTCGTCGATCTGCTTCGGGGCGGCGTCGAGTGGGACGCCCATCGTCTTGCCGTCCTTGCCGGGCACGTCGCGGCGAGCCAAGACGCACGCCCCCTTCTCGATGTCCTTCGGACCGATCTCGACTCGGACGGGCACGCCACGCAGCTCCCATTCGGCGAAGCGGTGGCCGGGCATGTTTTTCAGGTCGTTGTCGACCTTCACCTGAATCGGCTGGTAGCCGTAGAAGTCGTCGCGGGGAATCGCCCGGATCGCGGCCGCGAGCGTCTCGGCGGCCGCCAGGCACGGGGCCCGTTCCGATTCGCCTTTGCCCAGCGGACAGATCACGACGTGCGTCGGGGCGAGTCGCGGCGGAATCACTAGGCCGTTGTCGTCCGAGTGCGTCATGATCAGCCCGCCGATCAGCCGGGTCGAAACGCCCCAGCTCGTCGCCCACGCGAATTCCTTTTTGCCGTCTTCGCCCGTAAACTGAACGTCGAACGCCTTGGCGAAGTTCTGGCCGAGGAAGTGGCTCGTGCCCGCCTGCAAGGCTTTGCCGTCCTGCATCAAAGCCTCGATGCACAACGTGTAAATCGCCCCGGGGAACTTTTGGCCATCGCTCTTCGGCCCGACGAGCACGGGCATGGCCATCCAGTCCTCGGCGAACTGCCGATACACCTCGACCATCTGATGCGTCTCGGCCTCGGCCTCCTTCGCGGTCGCATGGGCGGTGTGGCCCTCCTGCCAGAGGAACTCGGCTGTCCGCAGGAAGAGCCGGGTCCGCATCTCCCAGCGGACGACGTTGCACCATTGATTGATGAGCAACGGCAGGTCACGGTAGCTTTGGATCCAGCCCTTGTACGTGTTCCAGATGATCGTCTCGGACGTGGGCCGAATGATCAGCTCTTCCTCGAGCTTCGCCTCGGGGTCGACTTCGATCTTGCCGGCGTTGGACTTCAGCCGATAGTGTGTGACGACGGCGCATTCCTTCGCGAAGCCTTCCGCCATTTGTTCTTCCTTCTGGAAGAAGCTCTTGGGAATGAAGAGGGGGAAGTACGCGTTGACGTGCCCAGTCGCCTTGAACAGCCCATCGATGGCCCGTTGCATGTTCTCCCAGATCGCATAGCCGTTCGGCTTGATGACCATGCAGCCGCGAACGTCCGAGTTCTCGGCAAGGCCCGCTCGACGAACGATGTCCAGGTACCACTCGCTGTAGTCGTCGGCGCGAGTGGTAATCTTCTTGTCGTCCTTGACGGGGGCTTGGCCCTTCTTCTGGTCGGCCATCGGCGTGCGGCTCCGGGGGTCTTATGGAGGAGAGAATTGTACGGCCCCGGAGGTTCGCGACGGCGTTCCGTGCGGCGATGTACAATGCCCGAATCATGAGCATTGCTTCGCTACCGCCGTTTCCAGGACGATTGAGGCCGGACGAGGCCCATCGAAATGATCGACAAGCGCGACGATCAATACTGGCAGTTGACTCGCCACCGAGGCGGGCGGCATCGACGTTGCCGAACGCCCACTCACTCCAAGATCGCGCTGACCAGTTCGCCGTGCACGTCGGTGAGGCGCATGTCGCGGCCGCCGAAGCGGAAGGTTTGGCGTTTGTGGTCAACCCCGAGTAGGTGCAGCATCGTCGCGTGAAGGTCGTGGATTTCGACTTTGTCTTTCACGGCCTTGTAGCCCCACTCGTCCGTCTCGCCGTGAACGGTCCCGCCCTTGATTCCGCCGCCAGCAAGCCAGATGGTGAAGCCGTATTGATTGTGATCGCGGCCATTCGAGCCCTGGGCGAACGGCGTGCGACCAAACTCGCCACACCAGATCACAAGAGTTTCCTTCAACAGGCCCCGGGCCTTCAGGTCGGTGAGCAAGCCGGCGATCGGTTGATCGACGGCCCGCGCATTGTTCTCGTGGCCGGACTTCAAATCGTTGTGTTGGTCCCAGCGATCGCCGCCGGTCGAGGGGCACGTCAATTCGATGAAACGTACGCCCCGCTCGACGAGGCGCCGGGCGATCAGGCACTGTCGGCCAAAAGTTTTGGTGTGTGGGAAGGGCGCGTCGAGTCCGTAAAGCTTCTTGGTCGCTTCGGATTCGTGCTTCAGGTCCATGAGCTCGGGGACGGCGGCCTGCATGCGGAAGGCCGTCTCGTAGTTCTTGATCGCCGACTCGATTTCGTCTGCCCCGCCGAATCGTTCGCGAGCGCCGGCATCGAGCTTCTTCAGCAATTCGAGTTTGCCTTTCTGAACCGGGCTCGATGGTTCGAGCGGCACGACGTTCGCGACCGGCGGGTCGCCAGCACGAAAGACCGACCCCTGAAACGCGGCCGGCAGGAAGCCGCTATTGAAATTGTCCAGCCCGCCTGGCGGAATCAATCCGCCGTTCAGCACGATGAAGCCCGGCAGATCCTTGCTCTCGGAACCGAGACCATAGCCGATCCAGGCCCCCATGCTCGGCCGACCCTGCACGCCGCTGCCGGTGTGCAGGAAATAGTTCGCGCTCGTGTGCTCGGGAAACTTCGAGACGACTGAGCGTACGACGGCTAAGTCGTCGACACACCCGGCGACATGCGGAAACAGTTCGCTGACCCACTGGCCGCACTCGCCGTGCTTTTTGAACTTCCACGGCGAGGCCATGACTCGGCCAACGTTGTTGAACTGCGTCGGCTCGACCTTGAAGACCGAATGGGGGTCCTTGCCGTTGTGTTTTTCGAGGAGCGGCTTGTAGTCGAACGTATCGACCTGCGATGGCCCGCCGTCCATGTAGAGGACAATGACGCTCTTCGCCTTCGCCGGATGGTGCCGACCCGATTTCGCGGGCGCATCGCTCGCGCGACCTTCGTCGGCGAGCAACGCGGCGAGTGCGACCGTGCCGAAGCCGTTGGCGGCTTGGGCCAGGATTTCGCGGCGAGTGGGACGGCGGAAGACGTTCATGGTGAAGACCTCACCCCCCGGCCCCCTCTCCGAAGCGGAGAGGGGGAGAAAACTCGCCTAATCCACATACAGGAACTCGTTACTCGCCAACAGGGCCTGGCAGTAGCGCTCCCAGCGTGTCAACTTTCCCTTGGAATCATCGGCTTGGCCGAGGTAGCGCACGGCGATTGAGACTTCCTCGGCCGTCGGCGGTCGGCCGAAGGCCAATTCGTGGGCTCGATTCACGCGGGCTGACTCGTTCGCCGATTCGCGCTCGAGTCGGCGGGCGAGCGCTTTCGACTGGGCGATCACGAAGGGGCTATTCAACACGAACAGTTGCTGTTGCGGCACCGTGGTTTCGACACGGCGTTCGCTCGTGATGTTCGCGTCCGGGAAATCGAACAATCGTAAGAGTTGATCGAGTTCGTGCCGGCTGATGCGGCCGTACACGGTGCGGCGAATGTTGTCGGCGGCTTCGAGGTTGGTCGTCGGCCCGCCGAGCGCCGGGTCGAGTCGCCCGCTGACGGCCAACAACGAATCACGCCACGCTTCGACCGGCAAGCGGCGACGATTGGCCCGCCACAGATAGCGATTGTCCGCGTCGATTTCATCGGACTTCGCGTCGCGACTGGCCGAGCGGCAATACGTATCGGACAGTACGATCTGACGATGCAGAGCCTTCACGCTCCAGCCGCCCTCGACGAACGTGGCCGCCAGCCAGTCGAGCAGTTCCGGGTGCGTGGGTCGTTCGCCGAGTTGGCCGAAGTTGCTCGGCGTGCCGACGATCCCCCGGCCGAAGTGCTGCTGCCAGACGCGATTGACGAACACGCGGGCGGTGAGCGGGTTCTTCGGATCGGCGATCGCATCGGCCAGCTCCTTGCGGCCACTGCCTACTGTGAACTTGGCGGCCGAGTCGCCCGCGAGGATGCGCGGAAATCGTCGCGGGGCGATGTCGCCGGTCTTCGCCGGGTTGCCGCGCAGGTACACTTTCAGGTCGGTCGGCGTCGATTCGCTGAGGCCGTGCGCGACCGGCACCGGGGAGGGGGCCTTCTTCGCCAACTCGGAGTGATCGCGTTTCAAGCCTTCGTACACATTCTTGCGATCGGCGCTCATCGTGGCTGCAACTTCGGCGTCCGGCAATGGGAACACGCCCTTCTCGCCGAACAGGGCCTGAACCATCTCGCCGGCCTTGCCCATCGGCTTGGCGACGGCCGCCTTCACTTCGACTTTGAACGCGTCCGCCATCTTGCGAACTTCGTCCGGCGGTTCATTCAGCCCGGACTTCTTCGGTAAATGCTTACCCCAGTCGGACATTGCAGTCGCCACGCCCTTCCGGCCCAAGTAGCGCGTCAAGCGATCGAGCGTCGGCCCATCGAGGCTTTCGGCCTTCGCGATCTCGGCGGCCGACACGGTCGGTTTCTCGATCCGCCGGGCTTCGAGCTTCCAGGCGGCCAACACGTACTTGGGTAGCGTTTCCGTTTTCTCGCCAGTCAGCCGCGTGCGTTCGACTTTCAGGACGTCCTTCACTTTCGCATCGGCGTCGGCCACTTTCTTCATCTCGCCGGCCACGCGTTCGACTTCCGCCTTTGGCGCGAGCGGCAGGTTCGAGATGCGCGAACTCCAGAACACGCCGGCCAACGAGTAATAATCTTGCGTTGGGATCGGGTCGAACTTGTGATCGTGGCAGCGGGCGCATGAGACCGTGAGGCCGAGGAAGCCGCGCGTGAGCGTATCGACGCGGTCGTCCAGTTCGTCGGCGGCCGCCTTGGCCGCGTCCGAATTCTTGTAGTAGATCGCCCCGAGCCCGAAGAACCCGAGGGCGGCCCGATGGCGAATCCCCTCGGGCGATTCGTCGAGCATCAAGTCGGCCGCGATCTGATACTTGGCGAACTTTTCGAATGGCAGATCGTCGTTGAACGCCCGGATCACCCAGTCGCGATAGCGCCAGGCCTGCGTGTTGGGCACGACGGCGAACGTGTGCGCCTGGTCTTCGGCGTAGCGGGCGACGTCGAGCCAGGGGCGAGCTTGCGCTTCCCCGTAACTCGGCGACGCGAGCGAGCGCTCGACGAGCCGTGCGTACGCGTCGGCCGATTCGTCCTTCACGAACGCTTCGACCTCGGCGGGCGTTGGCGGCAGTCCGGTCAGGTCGAAGGTCACACGGCGGATCAGCGTGCGCTTGTCGGCAAGCGGAACCGCAACGAGTCCCCGCTCGGTCAACTTCGCGCGAATGAATCGATCGATCGGGTTCGCTTCCGGCCCGGCGGGAACGGCCGGCTTCACGACCGGTTTGAATGACCAGAAGTCTCGAGCCTTGGCCCAGTCGATGGCCGTCGTCGCGGAACCGTCACGCGGATCGATCGCTCCGTCGGCGATCCATTTTTCGAAGTCGGCAATCACACCGGGGGCGAGCTTCAACTTGGGCGGCATTTTCAATTCGCCCGACTGTCGAATCGCCTTCACGAGCAAGCTGTCGTTCGGCTTGCCGGCGACGAGGGCCGGCCCATTCTCGCCACCCTTCAGAATCGCCGCCTTGGAATCGAGTCGCAACCCGCCGGACTGTTTTTTCTCGCTATGGCACGACTGGCACTGTTCGACCAGGACCGGGCGAATCTTCGTCTCGAAGAACTCGACCGACGGATTGGCAAAGGCGGTACAGGAGAGGGCCGCGAACGCGAGCAAAGTCCACAGTCGCATGTCGGCTCCGAACGACGAGAGGTGGGCGGCCAGCGGATGGAGTTATGGTAGCAGAGCGCGGGATGATTTGTTGGGCCAAACGCCTATGGAATCACATCCACCGTCGAGTGGGCCGATGTCCCGTAGCGTTTGGCCCATGCGAAGGCCTGAGCCGCGTCGGCGATTCGCACCATGACCTGGAACGTCGGTAATTTGGCGGAGGCGATCGTCAGTTCGCACAGGTCGGCGTCCGATTCGGCGAAGTCTTCGTGCGGATCGGGGCGGACGAACATGAGCCGAACGTCACCGGGCCGAAAGTCGCGTGCCCGGCGCGGCTCGAAGTACGCATCGCCGAGCACGATCGGCAACATCGCGTTTCGATGGGCGGCGAGAAAACTGCAGATCGAGTACGCCAGCCAAATCGTGAGCAGCAAGGATCCGACGATCAACGCGAGTTCATCGTTGACACTGAACAGACAGAACACGCAGCCCACAGCGGCGAACGTCAGCGCCGACTCCAGCAACGGCAACCAAGAGATGGAGAACGGCGGCGCTCGATGGACTTCGATGACGATCGGCGTCGAAGGCGCTTCGTCGGGCACCGTAAGGCTCCAGGTCCGATTGCACTCTATCTGTCGATCGACATCGCCTTGAATTCTTAGCTCCGCATTCGGGTTCGGCAGTACGGATAGGCGGCCAATTCTCCAATGGTAGCCCGATGCGTGAGCGAGGGTCCGCATCGGGCTACCATCTGAGGAACGCCAACCGAACTTGGGACGCGACGCGGACCCACGCGGAGAGACGGTTTTGAGCCGCTTCGGGCGATCGCCAGTAAAGCCCCGGTCGAGCGCAGAACCGCGCAGCGGTTCGAGCGAGGCCGGGGTCGGGGCGACCACGAACTCGGAGTGACGAATCGGCGAAAAGTGAGAGAGTGGCCGATGGACCTGGACGACCACGTGTG
>JANLUE010000086.1:0-3907 GCA_031363325.1 Gemmataceae bacterium | reverse complement strand
TGATCACGTCACCCTTGGCGATGAACGAGGGGACCTGGATGATGAGGCCGGTTTCCAGGGTGGCGGGCTTCGTTTGGGCGGCCGCCGTCGCGCCCTTGATGCCGGGGTCCGTTTCGATGACGGTCAGTTCGACGGTGCCCGGAAGTTGGAAGTCGAGCGGCTTGCCCTCATACATGGTCACGAGGACTTCGTCGTTTTCTTTCAGGAACTCGATCTTGTTGCCGACGAAGTCGGCCCGAAGGGGAACCTGATCGAACGTCTCGGCGTCCATGAAAATGTAGTTCTCCCCCTCGCGGTAGGAGTACTGCATCTTGCGGGTGTCGAGGAAGGCGAGCTTGACCTTGTCGTCGGGGCGGACGCGATTCTGCGTGATCGAGTCGGTCTTCAGGTTGCGGACCTTGAGTTGCAGGATCGCCCGCCAGTTGCCCGGCGTATTCAAGTCGCGGTCGAGGCACTGGTAGAGCTGGCCGTCCTCTCCGATGAAGACCATCCCCTTGCGAATGTCGATGTTCTTGATGTCGGCCACCGGCGGACTCCTACGATCGATGCGTTGTATCCTGCAATGAGTCAGACTATTGGATGGGGCGTGCGAGTGTAGGGCATGCCTAAAGGGGGAAGTACTTGACCGCGTCTCGAAACTCGTCAGGCAGGCTCGCGGTCGCCGCTAGATGGAGGTCGTCGATCGCCCGCCCGGCGGCGAGGTCGTCCGGGACCATGAAAACACCTGGCATCGACAGCCCGCGTGAAACGCGTGCGAACGCCTCAAATGGCATCGTCGCGTAATCGTGCGTCAAAACGATTCGATCTTCTTTGGCCGCCCATTCGAGCACAGCGTCGTTCGGCTGCGTTCGCAGGCCAAACCTCTTGGACTCGGACAATGTCGAGGGTTGGGTCGCGCCGGCGCAACCCATCGACGATGGCCCGGTTGAAATTTTCGTCAGACAGGTACGACAACATTCGAGGCGGCCTTGTGTCGCTTCATTAAAACGGCGCGGAAATTGGTTGGGAATCGCTGCAACTCGTCCCACTTCGCACGGGCTTCGGCACCGAGGGCCTCGCGATCGCGCAGATAGTCGTCGCAGTTGGAACGATGCTTCAGGTAGTAGGCAAGGACGGAATAAGTGTCGGCCAGGTCCAAGGTGTCGTACATTCGGACGATGTCTTCGGGCGACGACCCATTCCAGTATGCTCGAACGACCAGTTCGAACAGGACGCGAGTCCCGCGGAACCGAATCGCCCCATCGGGGCCAGCGACGAGCGGCACGTGCTGCGGCGAAAAATCAAGCGACGACATTTCGAACTCCGTGCGACCACGGTCATTATCATATCGCTCTTCATCAAGGTTCGCCATGCGTCGACGATGGTAGATCAATCGGTGAAGGAGGCCAGCGATTTCGACGGTACCGGGCCAATTCAACTCGCTCGCCGGGCGGGCGCTCGCGGCGGTTCGCCGAACGGTCGGGCCGTTGAAGGCTCGGCTGCTCGGGCCGCCGGGCGAACGCGCTCGATGTCGGCCAATTCGCAAAGCTCCGGACTTTCGCTGGGTGGCCTGCCCCGATCTGGGTCGTGTGCCGGTGTGTGCCGCGCACTTCGGGGGCGACACGTACCTTCTGTGCAACTATCGCCAACTGTTGGCGATCGATTTCGAGACGGGTACGACCGTCGAGTTGAAGCCGAGCGAAGAGGTGGCCATCTGGTACCCGACGGGGGTCGTCGTTCAGGCGAATGCCATCTTCGTGGCGAACAAGTGGGGGCACGATGTCTTCGAGTTTCGCCGGGTCGGCGATCGCTTGGAGACCGTGCGGCGATTCGCCGTGCCCGAGATGAAGATCCCGGACCGCGTGGCCGTCGCGCCGGACGGTTCCTATGTCGCGGCGACGGACTACGACGGCAATCGGCTGTGGATGTTCCGGCGAAGCGGCGAACTCGCGTGGTCCGTGGAAGTGCCCCTGGCCCACGGCGTCGCGTTCGGTTCGGATCGGGTCGCGGTCACGTCCCTGGGGAATCGCGAAGTTCGGCTGTACAACTTCGCGGGTGAACTCCTCGCGAAAGTTGGCGGCATGGGCTGGGGACGCGGCCGATTTCTTTGGCCGACCTCCATCGATCAACGGCCCAACGGCTGGCTCGTGACCGACGCCCATTCCGGGTTGCTCATTGAACTCGACGCGGCACTCAACGAAACGCGTTGGGTCGGCGGCAATGGGCCCGGGCCGGCCCGGCTGAACATGCCCTACTCGGCGATGGGTCGGCCGAACGAAATCGTGGTTTGCGACACGTTCAAGGACCGCGTGCTCGTGCTCGACGCGGACTTTCGCTGTCGGCGCATCCTGTCGGCCGAAGGCCCGCCGACCGACTGGTCCGAGCGAAGCGTAGGCCGCGCCGAGCGCCGACAGCAATACGTGTCCGTGAATCGCCCGCTACCAGTCGCGATCCCCGGCGTACCCGTGCGAACGTGGTACCCGGCCTACGGCGGGTTCGCACTCGCGCCCAATGGCGGGGCACCCATCGCGTGGTTTCCGCTGGCACAGAGCCTGTACTATGCGGGCGGGTTCGCCTATTTTTGCTGGGCGGTGAACGTGTCGGTCGGCCGCGATTCGTTTCTCGTACTCGGCCATCCGCAGGGCATGGGGCCGCGAATCGTCGTGGTCGTGGACGGGCGCGGGCGCGGTGTGGCGTGCGCGGTCGATCAGCATCTGTGGGCGGACGGCGAGCGGTGCCGAACGAACTCAGGCGAGCCGTTCGACCTTCGGCCCGCGGTGGAATCGGCCGTGCGGGCGCTGAACCGATTTGACCAGTCGATTGCCACCGGCACGGACGCACGCATCGCTTTGCGGACGAGCTTCTGGCCGGAACTGCCGGTCGCGGAGTTCGACAAGTTGTTGGACAAAGCGTTCGTCGGCGCGGCCGGGCGAGCGTTTTGGCGGGATTGGCTTGCTGGCGATTCCACGAAACGTCGTGAGGCCGGGCAAGCATTCGACGCGGCCAACGCGACCAGGCCGGTGCCGGAACTCTGGCTGCAGGAAGTCTTTCTTCGCAACCTGTTGGTCGACGATCGGTAATCAAGGAGGAGCCATGCCGGAGACTCAGCCCGCGACCGACTGGAAGACCGAGACCCTGGCGTACAACTGGGTCCATCCGCGCCTCGTGGCGATGTCCCGGCTCGCGCAGGGCTTGCCTGGGCGACGGCTCCTGGACGTGGGTTGTTCGGCCGGCACGTTTGGCCGACTCCTGCCGGGCTTCGAGTATTTCGGTTGCGATGTCGCCGAGCATGCCCGGGCCGAATTGAAGCCGGGCCACTTTGAACAACTCGACTTGAACGGCGGCGGGGATGTTTCAGTCTTCGCCGACCGGGGCATTGACACGGTCAACATCGGTGGCGTACTCGAATACATCGCCGCGCCCGGCGAACTCTTGGCGAAGCTCGCGCGGATCGTTCGACCGGGTGGCTATCTCGTCCTGAGCATGGTGAACTTCGAGGCGGACCGCTACGTCCCGCCGGCGACGCACCACGCCGACTGGAAGTACAAGCCCCGACTCGAAGACTTGCTGAAGGTGGTCGAAGCCGCTTCATGGGACGTGCAACGCGTGATCCCGTTCGTGGGCCCGTCCGGCTGGCGAACACCGTTCCTGCGCATGCGGCTCCGCTCGCGCGGCCCGAATCATCGGTGGACGCGCAAGACGGCCTGGCTGTTTTTCGTCGTCGCGCGCGCACGGTGTTGACGCGACAATAGAGCGCTTTCCAAGTAGGCGTAGCGGGTCAATGACCGTCGCCCAAAAGGAAATGGCGAACCGGCTGCGTAAGCTGCCGGGTCCCTTGCTGATCGAGGACGATGCCTTTTGGTTCAAAGGAACATGTCGCTCTTGACTGTCTGGTTTGTCGCCAGTCGGCACGGGACCCGGCAGCTTA
>JANLUE010000734.1:0-4100 GCA_031363325.1 Gemmataceae bacterium | reverse complement strand
CAGGAAGGCCGGGGTCGATTCGCCGTCGCCCGCTTGCCAGTGAATCTTCAAGTTCGATTCGTCGCCGCGTTCCTTCAGGTCGTAGCCGCCGAGTCGTTCGAGCGTCGTGGCCAGGGCCGGTTCGCCGCAGTTGACGCGGTTCCAGCGGCCGAGCACTTTGACGCCCTCGGCCCCGAAGCGCGAATCGACGGCCGACACCAGTTTCCGGGAGCCAATCGACATGCCCGTCAACACATCCAGAGCGCCCGACGAGTTCTCGTCGTCGATGGCCCAGCACTTTTTGGCGTATTCGAGGTCGTTCGCCCGGGTCGCTTTCAACAACGAACGCAGCGTCTTTTCCGGCGTCGTGCAATCGGGCTCGACGGCGAACGTCGGAATGGCGAGCAACAGGGCGGCGAGGAATGTTCGCATGAAATCTCCCAATCGATTATGGCGAGGCCCAATCGTCCAGGCGGAACCGGGGCAAGTTCCAGCGATAGATGATCGACGCGAGGCGCAGCGACCCGACGACGCCCGTGCCAAGCCAGGCGGCGGCGTCGCGGCCCAGGCGCCCTTCGAGGGCGACGTACAGGGTGGCCCCGATGACCGCGGCCGTCGCGTACAAATACCCACCTTGGAAGAGAATTGGAACGTCATTACAGAGAAGATCGCGGAGTACCCCGCCGGCCGTCCCGGTCAATGTTCCCATGGCGACCGCGACAATCGCCGGACAGCCGCGATCCTCGGCGAATTGCGCCCCAACGATCGCATAGATCGACAGGCCGATGCCATCCGCGATGAGCAGAATTTGGTCGGGGGGCCGGCGAAAGCGAACGTAGGCAAACGTCAGAAAGACGGCGATCAGGACGGTGTACAAATAGTTCGCGTCGGCCACCCAGGCGATCGGATGCCGATCGAGCAACAAGTCGCGAACGGTTCCGCCGCCGACGGCCGTCACCGTCGCGATCACGAAGACCCCACCGGGTCGAGCGCCTTGCGGCCGGCGGCCAGGCTGCCCGAGATGGCGAACACGCCAACGGCCAACAGCTCGAAGAAATAGGGGAGTTTCATGGACCGTGCGTGGTCGATGGCCAAAGTGTCGAATCGATAGTCTATCCGTTGATCGCCGACTGGAGCTTGCCGTGCGCAGCCTTTGCTTAACTCTGTTGTTCGTTCTCCCGCTGGCCGCCGAGCCGGCGAAGTCCGCGCTCGCGCCGGCCGAAATCGCCGAAGGGTGGGTGCAACTCTTCGATGGCGAGTCGACGTTCGGCTGGAACATCGAGGGGCCGGCCAAGGTTGTCGACGGGGCCTTGTTGATCGGCGGCGACAAGCCGGCGACGTTGAAACACTCGACCGCCTTCGGCAACGTGCACGTCGATGTCGCGTTCGTGACCGAACAGGGTGCC
The DNA here is from genome assembly GCA_031363325.1 of Gemmataceae bacterium. GTDB lineage: Bacteria > Planctomycetota > Planctomycetia > Gemmatales > Gemmataceae > SIAJ01. The sequence continues at coordinate 2,715 of JANLUE010000734.1, read as the reverse complement.
GGGACGACTTCGATCACACGCCGGAACAAAACCTTTGGCAGTGCGAACTCGGGTGTGGGCGAGCGTTCGTTCGAGTTGCGACTCTCGGAGGATGGCACGGCGGAGTTGAAGATCGCGGCCGGCAAGTCGGCGAAGATCGTCGCCATCAAGGCCAGGCCCGATCCGAAGACCCCGCTCTTCAATGGCAAGGACCTGACGGGCTGGAAAGCGTTCCCCGGCGCGAAGGACCGCAAGGTCGCGTCGAAGTTCACGGTCACGAAGGAAGGCTGGCTCAACGTCAAGGATGGGCCGGGGGACTTGCAGACGGACGGCCAATGGGCCGACTTCGTGGTCCAACTCGAGTGCATCAGCAACGGCAAACATCTCAATAGCGGCTTGTTCTTTCGCTGTTTGCCGGACCAATATCAGCAAGGCTACGAGGCGCAGATTCGCAACGAATGGATGGGCAACGACCGCACGAAGCCCGTCGACTTCGGCACCGGTGCGATCTATCGCCGACAGGCGGCCCGCAAGGTCGTCTCAACGGACGGTGAATGGTTCACGATGACCCTGGCCGCCCGCGGCAAACATCTGGCCACCTGGGTGAACGGCTACCCGGTCGCGGACTGGATCGACGATCGCAAAGACAGCGATAACGCCCGGCAGGGCTTCAAGAAGGACAAGGGGGCCCTGAGCATCCAGGGCCACGACCCGACCACGGACTTGAGCTTCCGCAACATCCGGATTCAGTCGCTCGATCGATAGTCAAGCCGACGCCGCGTCCAGCCGAAGGGTGAAAGCCGTGATCTCCGGGCGGGCATTGAACCGCACGCGGCGGTTGTAGCCCAGGCCGCGATTGATGTAGACGCGCCGACCATTTCCCAAATCGATCTCGCCCGCCGTGTAGCGTTTGTTGAAGACCGGCGTGATGGGCGGGTCGTGGAACGGCGGCCGACACTGGCCGCCATGCGTGTGCCCGGACAGCACCCAGCCCTGATAGTTGCCCCAGCCATACTGATCGAGCGTGTCGGGGTTGTGCGAGAGCACCAGGGCCGCCCGGGTCGGATCGTATTTGGCGAGGGCCTTCTCCGGTTGAAAAGCGTCCGACCACCATTCGTCCATCCCGATGAGTTGCAGGCCGGCCACGTCCACCAATTCGTTGCGCAGGACCGGCAAGCCAATCTCGCCGAGCGCTCGCGTCAGTTCGTTCGCAATCGACCAGTCCCAGAACGTCGGTCCATAATCGTGGTTCCCAAGTGTGGCGAACACGCCGAGCGGTGGCTTTGGCAATTGCCGCATCAAACGAGCCACTTCGGGGACTTGCTCCAGGTTGTGGGTCGTCATGAAGTCGCCCGTCACGACGACGCAGTCCGGTCGAAGTTCCGAAACGCGAGCCAAGCAGTCCGACAGGTAATCGAAGCTGACGGGGCCAAGGTGCAGGTCGCTAATCTGAACGAGCAGTTTGCCATCGAGTGGGGCCGGCAAATGCTTGATCGGCAAATCGCGATGGACGACCGACACCCAATGCGGCTCGATGCCATAGGCGTACGCGACCGAACCGGCGAGCGTGGCCCCCAGGGTCGTGTAGAACCGCCGGCGCGTGATCAGGCGAGCCAAGGCTTTCTTCCGTCGGGCGTCGGATGGACTGTACTCGAAGCGGATGAACCGTACACGAAAGACGCGAGTTGGTCGAGGCGGATCGGTGCCTGCGCATTGGCCGCCGCTTCGCGTTGTCTCTTTTCGTACAGCATGTAACCGAGCACCGCCAGGACGGTGAGTAGAATCAACATCGTGATGACGCGGACCCAGATGTTGTGTTTGAGCCGGGAATAGAGCCCCATCTCGGGTTCGTCATCGTCGAAGTCGCTTCGTCGTTTCTTTTTCTTGGGTCGACGCGGTCGCTCGTCTTCGTCGTCATCTCGCGAGCCGCGGGCCTTCTTGCGGGTTGGCCGCTCGTCCTCTTCCTCATCGTCTTCGTCGCGAATCGGCCGCTTGCGCGCGGGCTTGACATCGATCTCGTTCGACGAATCATCGTCGTCCCGGGCCGGCCGCTTGCGAGCGGGTCGTTCGTCTTCGTCCTCGTTGCGGCGAGGCTTGGCCCGGGCCGGGCGTTCGTCGTCGTCGCGCGACTTCGCCGAGCCGGGAACCGGCGGCGGGCTCTTCTTCTTGGGAGGTGCTTCATCGACGACTTCAAAGTCATCGATCACTTCGAAATCATCGACGAGGTCCGCTTCATCGAGAACGTCCGCCTCTTCGACGGCCTGGACGGTGAACTTGTGCTTGCACTTGGGGCAAGCGACGGATTGGCCGACCGGAACGCCGGCCTTCGACTTGATGGGGGACTGGCAACTCGGGCAAGTAATTTGGTGTACGCGCATCGGGCCAGTCCAAGCGAGGAGGGATGCCCCTATCGTGCGGACGTTCACCGGGCGGGCAAGGGGAAAGCACACGGTCGACCCCCGTTCCGGGCCGGCCGATGGGAATTCGAGTCGCGGAATTATTCGCCGACGTAAGGCATCAGGCCCATGAAGCGGGCACGCTTGACGGCGACCGTCAGGGCCCGTTGGTAGGTGGCGCAGGTGCCGCTTCGCTTGCGGCTGAACAGCTTGCCCTGGCCGCTGCACATCTTTTTCAGGTTGCCCACGTCCTTGAAGTCGACGAAGGCCGGCCGTGGGCAGCCTTCCTTGGTGCAGAATCGACAGCGGTTCTTCTTGTTCCGGCCCAGCTTCTTGCGGA
>JANLUE010000666.1:0-3554 GCA_031363325.1 Gemmataceae bacterium | reverse complement strand
TCGACATATCCGAACCGTTCGTCGCGCCGAATCACACCGGACTGAACTCCGGACAAATCAAGATGTTGGACCTTCCACGAACTGTCATCACCCCAGACACATCCCCACACGAACCCAAAGTCGCCCGTGGGCCACTCGTGGTCCGCGTTCCAATATTCACTGCCGGGGATCAGCGAACCGTCGTGAAGGTCCCACCAATCGGGGACATAGAAACCGACGGGGCAAAACCCGATCGCCGAGTTCGGTTCCGCCGCGATCACGCCACCCGTCGCAAGGTCCAGGACCGATGTCCCGGTATAACTCGGCGAGATGAGCGCGAATTCTCGATTGCCCTGTCGGAACGGCTCAAACGTTTGCAGCAATCCATAGTTGCGCTCGAACTCAGCGACTTTTTCCGGTTCGCGTCCGTCGTTCGTGCGTCGGAACACCTCGACGATCGAACTCGCCCAAGTCCCCGGTTGATTCTCTTTCCGAGTGCTCCGAACGAAGTAGCGATCCCGGGGCTTCGGACGCGTTGGAACCTCAAAATCCGTTGGAACGACGGTTTCACGAACGAGGAACCCTCGATTGTGACATTGTTCGGCCCAGTTTCGCCCGCCCATTTCTTGGGCGCGAAGCTTCGCGATTTGAGACTCGGCTTCCGACGCTGTGCGGAACGCGCCAAAGAAATAGTTCTTCGCGCGCCCGTCGTGAACTCCATAAACGCGATAGACGATGTCGCCACGCATGGAAGCCTCGCAAACTCGTCGTGATGACCATTTGACGACTGCTGACCTCATCGACTGTGAGTCACGTGAAGCCGTGTGCCGCGCGATTCCTATTCACTCGCGCTCCCGAGTCTCTCCACCACCGTCTGCAACTGCCCGAGCATCTTCGCCCAGCCGTACTCGGCGCCTCGGAGCGCCTGATGGCCCAGCGGCTGGGACAGGTCGAAGCCGGTGTGCTCGAAGACCAGGCGCGTGCCCTCGCCCTCGCCCTCGCCCAAGGGTTGGAGTTGGAAGCTCACGCGCGTATCGACGACCGGGCCGCCGGCCGTCCATGAGAACACGAGCCGGCTGGGCGGATCGCATTCGAGAACTTCGCAGTGCACGGTGAGTCCGTCGAAGTTCATCTTCGGGTTCGGCGGCACCTGGAACGCGAAGCGATGGCCGACGCGCGGCTCGAAGTCGTTCGGGAACATCCACTCGGCCAGGGCCGCCCTGTGGGCGATCGCCCGCCAGACCTGATCACGCGGTTGCGGGAGCCGGAGTTCCCTTCGGATCGCGTTGGTCACTTTTTGCTCTCCTTGGCAAGGAGTTTTTGCAATCGCTGAAGGTGATCGTCCCAAAACTGTTCGTAGTTCGCAATCCATTCCCGGACCGGAGCGAGCCGGGCGGGGACGAGTCGATAGTGCCGTTCGCGGCCATGTCGTTGCTCGGTCACGAGTCCGGCATCGAGCAAGATGCGGAGGTGCTGCGAGACGGCCGGGCGACTCATCTGGAAAAAGCCCGTGATCGCCTTGACGGAGCGGTCGGCTTCGACCAGGAGATCGAGCATCCGACGCCGGGCCGGGTGGCTGATCGCCGCGAAGACATCCGGCCCGCGATTGGCAGTCATTACCATGCGGGCAGTATACGTAAGACAACGCTTACCTGTCAAGACTTGTTGATCGGGATTGATTGACGAATGCGCCCGCACGCTCGATGATGGCGGTTCGTTCTCTCCGCGAGCGCCTCGATGCTCCGCTCTCCGCTCTATCTGCTGCTCGCCACCCAGGCCGTCGCCGCGCCGTTCGACGAACGCGTTCGACCGTTCCTCACCAAGCACTGCGTCGCCTGTCACGGGCCCGAGAAGCCCAAGGGGGAGTTTCGCGTCGATACCCTCGGGGCCGACTTTACGGCGTCCGCGAATCGGGATCGCTGGCTGGCCGTGTCGAAGCGTATCGCGGCCGACGAGATGCCGCCCAAAGACAAGCCCAGGCCGCCGGCCGATGACGCAACGGCCCTGATCGATTGGGTGCGCTCGAGCGTTGAAGCGGCCGAAGCCATTCGACGAACGAAGGATGGCCGCGTGCCGTTGCGACGGCTCAATCGAATCGAGTACGAAAACACACTTCGCGATCTGCTCGGCGTCGAAGTCGACTTTGAGGGGCTCCTGCCGGCCGACACGCCGGCCCACGGGTTCGACAACGTCGCCGAGGGTCAACACGTCTCGTCGTTTCTGATTGAACGTTACCTTGAGGCGGCCGACATCGCCCTGTCGAAAACGATCGCCAACGGGCCGAAGCCAACGACCGTCAAGAAGCGCTATGGCCTGGACGAAACGCACCACGTCAAACTCACTGACGAAAAGGTCTTTCGCAAGACCGATGCCGGCGTAGCGATGTTCAGTTCGTCGCCCTGGCAATCGGTCGTGCTCAGCCCGTTCTACCCGCCAGACCGGGGTCGATATCGATTTCGACTGTCGGTTTCGGCGATCCAGAATGCAGGCAAGCCGATCGCGTTTCGAGTCGATGCCGGGCCGATGTTGATGGGCACGAAGAACCACCTCGTCAGTTACTTCGACGCGCCGGCCGACAAGGCGACCGTGATCGAGTTCGGCGAATCGCTCGAAGCCCGCAGCACGATTCGCATTCACCCCTATGGCCTCGCGCCTTCGCAGGTCGTGCACAAGATTGGTGCGGACAAGTTCGACGGGCCGGGGCTGTTGGTGAACTGGGTCGAAGTCGAAGGACCGTTGACTGAAACCTGGCCACCGGCCAGTCACCGGCGAATCTTCGGCGACTTGCCGCAAGCGCCGGTCGGCAATGGTCGGCTCGAAGCAACGTCGAAGGACCCGGAGGCCGACGCGATTCGCATCGTCCGCGCGTTCGCCGACCGGGCCTTCCGTCGCCCCGCGACCGACGACGACCTGCGGCCGATCCTGGCGCTCGTGCGCAAGCGTCTCGCCGAGAAAGCTTCGTTCGAGCGGGCGGTTCGCGTCGGCCTGCAGGCGGTGCTCGTTTCGCCGAGCTTCCTGTTCCTTCGCGAACGACCCGGCCCCCTCGACGGATTCGCGTTGGCGAGTCGGCTGTCGTACTTCCTGTGGAGCACGATGCCGGACGAAGGCTTGCTCGAAGCGGCCCGCCGGGGCAAGTTGAAATCGACATTGCGCGATCAAGTCGAACGAATGTTGAAAGACCCGAAGTCGGCGGCGTTCACGACCAACTTCGTCGGCCAGTGGCTCGCGCTCCGCGAGATCGACGCCACCGAGCCGAGCCACTTCATGTACCCCGAATACGACGACATGCTGCGGGCCTCGATGGTCCGCGAGGTCGAGTTGTTCTTCGGTGAAGTTCTCGCGAACGACCTGAGCCTGACGAACTTCGTCGCCTCGGACTTCGCGATGCTCAACGGCCGATTGGCGAAGCACTATGGCATCGCTGGCCCCGACGGCTGGGCGTTTCAGAAAGTGACGTTGCCCAAGGTGAGCCATCGCGGTGGTGTGCTGACCACGGCCGCCGTCTTAAAAACGACCGCCAACGGCACGACGACTTCGCCGGTCACGCGTGGCGCGTGGGTGATGGACCGCATCCT
>JANLUE010000066.1:0-3250 GCA_031363325.1 Gemmataceae bacterium | reverse complement strand
GTTCGCTTGTTCCGTGGCCGACGCGAGGAAACTCGTCGAACTGGCGGCCAAGAAGAAATTGCCGCTGTTCAGTTCATCGTCGCTTCGCTTCGCCCCCGAGCTTGTCGCCTACATGGCCGACGCGTCGAAGGGCAAATTGCTCGGCACCACAGTCTATGGTCCGGCCTCGAAACACGAACGGAACCCCGGCCTGTTCCACTACGGCATCCACGCGGTCGAAGTGCTCTACACTCTCATGGGCCCCGGCTGCGAAACCGTTACCTGCACGAGCGACAAGGATGTCGATGTGGCGACCGGCCACTGGAAGGATGGCCGAGTCGCCAGCGTGCGCGGCACCCGGTCCGGGCCGGGGGCTTACGGCGCGATCGTGTTCTCGGAGAAGGCCACCGTGCCGCTCACGATCGGCACCGCATTCATCTATCGCGAGTTGCTGAAGAAGGTCGTCGAAACGTTCACCACCGGCAAGCCCCCGATCCCGGTCTCGACCTCGGTCGAGATCGTCGCCTTCATCGAAGCCGCCCTGGCGAGCGCGAACAACCACGGCATGGTGCGAAAGGTGGAGGCGTGATCATGGGCGAGTTAAGAATGGTTTCACCCAATCGCCCGGGGCGTGGCCGAACTCGTCAGTAAATTGGCGCAACGATACTTCGAGAATTGCACTTGATTTACCCCGTGCTTTCGTTTCAAGTTCCGTCAAGTTGGCCCGGCTACCAGGAAGAGACGACGATGGAATTGAAGGCGAGCGAGAAATCCCGAAAAAAACAAGTATTGTCTGGCGAGACAGTCGTGGCCCACCTGCGGACGGACTGGCGACTGATTCGATGGGCGAAGGAGAACAGACTGTTTGCCCGAATCGACCGAAAGACTCCGTGGGGAAACATTTTCGTTCTTGAAGAAGACGGCGACCGCGACGCCGTGTGTGATAAATACCGCGATTACATTGTCAATCAACCTGACCTTATCGAGCAACTCGCATCGCTTCGCGGAAAGGTACTGGGATGTCATTGCTTCCCAAAGCGATGCCACGGGAACGAACTGGTCGCGTTGCTGGCTGAACAGAGCCAAGCCGTAGCGGGGACGCTCAATGAACACCATGCACGTCGATGACTTTGTCGTTCTCGGGCGCACCGTGCCGGAAGAGTCGAAGAAATACGGCAAGCGGGTCTGCATGGCCGGGTACTCGGCGGAAAACAATCAGTTCTTGCGGGTTTATCCGCTGCGGGTGCCGGTCGGTGAGAACGCCGATGCTAACGGCATCTCGGCTCGACATTCCTACGCACTCGATCTCAGGAGGAACCCACTCGACTCTCGCACCGAGTCTTGGCGCGTCGCCGATGAGCAGAAGCCAACGACCACGCCTTGGGACCGCGCTCCCGAAGTATCGAAAAAGTCGGTGGTCGATTGGCTCTCCAAGCATGCCGTTCGCTCGATTCAGCTGTTGAACGAATGCCGGTTGTCGATCGGCGTTCTCGTCGTCAAAGCCAACGACTGGAAAGGCGTCGTCGTTCCTCGAGCCCAACCAAACCAAGCCGATGAGATTCACAGCCTCTTTGACGATTTGGAAACTCAGACCGACATCGACTTCAACCGAGTCCAGTTCGCACCCTACATTCACTTCCGCGATTCCGATGGGGAACACAGGATTCAAGTCCGCGAATGGGGAGCGTATCTATTGCTCAGCAATCCCGAGTATTCAAATCACCCCGAAGTCCTTTGGGGTGCGCCCGGCTATCGCAGCGGCCGCGACCTCGTCTTGGTTGTCGGCAATATGGGGAACCACCGGACTAACTGGCTCATCATCAAGACGTTCGAGGTCGATCCACCGGGTGGTGACGGCATGTTCGAGGAAATGTGGCCGAACTAAAACGTGCCCGGCTCCCCGAAATCTTCACGCCACTTCCCCCGTCCGGTTCGCATAATCACCGTGCCCGCGCAATGGACACGACCTCATGCGACGCAGTTCCGCGACGGCCCTTGGCATTAGCCTGATTCTCGGTCTTGCTCTGTTCGCCGGGCTCGAACGGAAGTCGGCCGATGATCGCGAGCCGGTCCGCGTGCCGCCGCGGGTCGCGACACCGCGAATCCTGCCAGGCCTGCTCGAAAATGGTTTCGTGCAGCTTCCCAATCAGTGGCGGCTTCGGCCGACGGGCAAGCAGATCGAGGTCGGCAACTTCCCGGTCAACGCGGCCGTGCATCCGAGCGGCCAGTACCTCGCCGTCCTCCATGCGGGCATGCAGGAGCACGAAGTCGCGATCCTCGACTTGAACAAGGCGAAGCAGCGCATTGTCTCGCGCGTCACCGTCGATCAGGCGTTCTACGGCCTGTGCTTTTCGCCCGATGGCCGCAAGCTTTATGCAAGTGGCGGCGAGTTCGCGGTCGTTCACGAGTTCGATTTCAACCGCGGTTTGCTCGGCAATCCCCGCGCGATCGACCTCGCGCCGGCGGCCGACAAGTTCGTTCCGGGCGGCCTGACGATCGACACGGCCGGTCGTGAACTTTTCGTCTGCGGGACCTGGGGCGATGTCGTCGTTCGCGTGCCGCTCGACAATCCCGAGAACCGGACGGTCATCTCGACCGCGAACCTCAAGCCCGGCAAGGGCAAGCCGAAAGGCGAACCGCCGAGCCCGCCGGACAACCGCAAGGAAGGGAAGGCCAAGGCCAAGGAGAAAACGGACCTCGGCGACCCCGGCAACCACCCCTACGCCTGCGTTCTCGACCCGACCGGCAAACGCCTCTTCGTGAGCCTGTGGGGCGGTGCCGGGATCGCGGTCATCGATCTCGACAAGAACGAAGTGATCGCGACGTTGCCCAGCGCCGCCCATCCGACCGAAATGGTCATCGATCCCAAGCACAAGGCCCTGTACGTCGCTTGTGCGAATTCGACCCAGGTCAGCGTCTTCGACCTCGCCACGCTCGACGCGATTCAGACGATCAATTGCGCCCTCTACCCGGCCACGCCCGTCGGCAACACTCCCAACAGCCTAACACTGCTCCCCGACGGCCTCCTCCTCGTCGCGAACGCCGACGCCAACAACCTGAGCGTGTTCAACGTGGCCGACCCGCGCAAGGCCGCCCCCCTGGGGTTCATCCCGACTGGGTGGTATCCCACGGCCGTTCGCTTCAACCCGACGGACAAGAAGATCTACGTCGCGAACGGCAAAGGCGGGATCGGCAAGGCGAATCGCGGCGGGCCGAACCCCCTCGAGCCCGCCGTCGCCCGCGACCTGAACGAATACATCGCCTACTTGAT
>JANLUE010000657.1:0-2207 GCA_031363325.1 Gemmataceae bacterium | reverse complement strand
GAGGAAGGTGAGCACGAATCAATCTCCGGTCGCCGGCGGAGAGTGGCCGGACGGGGATCGAGGTAGGATGAAGGGATGATAGCCGATCGGGGAGCGAAACACCAGAGGGTCCAATGCGCGCGGCATCGGCGGTCACGAACTTCGGCGCGAACATTACCTTCCGGCCGGCGAGCGCCTTCGCCCCGGAGACGGAGGCGGAGGTCCTCGAGGTTCTGCGCACGCACGCCGGCCGACGGTTCCGCGCCATGGGCCGACTCCATTCGTGGAGCGAGCTAACCGTTTGCGACGATGTGTTGCTCGATCTGCAACATCTCAACGAAGTGACGATTCATGCCGAGGGGCCGACACCGTGGGTCGAAGTCGGCGCCGGTTGCCAGATCAAGCGATTGATCCGCGTCTTGAATCGAGCCGGCCACACGTTGCCGACGCTCGGCCTGATCGACGAGCAATCGGTGGCCGGCGCGATCGCCACGGGTACGCACGGCTCCGGCCGCTCGAGCCTCTCGCACTATGTGCTTGGAATGCGAATCGCGCGGTTCGGCGGCGAGCGATCGCCAAACATCCTCGACATCTCCACCGGCCCCGAACTCCAGGCCGCACGGTGCAGCCTCGGCTGTCTTGGAATCGTCACGGCCGTGCGCCTGCCGATTCGGCCGCAATATCGCATCGAAGAACATTTCCATCGCCACACGACGCTCGAAGAAGTCCTGCGCGCCGAGTCGACGTATCCACTGCAACAGACTTTTTTGTTGCCGTGGCGCTGGGAGTTCTTCGCGCAACATCGCCGGGAAACCGATCAACCGGCCAGCCGGCACGTCGTGATGCATCGATTGTTCTGGGCCGTCGGCATGGACTTGGCATTGCACCTCGTGATTCGAATGCTCGCGCGACACTTGCCGTTCCGCTTCAATCGATTCCTCTATCGCCGAATTCTGCCGAACATCGTGCCGAGGAATTGGCCCGTCGTCGATCGATCGGATCGGCAATTGACGATGAACCACGCCCTGTTCCGCCACATTGAAATCGAAATCTTCGTGGCGCGCTCCCGCCTGGCCGACGCGATGCCGTTCGTCATCTGGCTGCTTCGCCATCTGGCCGGCGAACGCGTTGTGCCATCGGACTATCGACGACGACTCGAGTCGGTCGGCCTCTGGAACGAAATCGAATTGGCGCGCGGAGTCTATGCCCATCACTATCCGATCTGCATTCGCAAGGTGTTGCCCGACGACACACTCCTCTCGATGGCGAGCGGCGACGAGCCCCGGTACGCGTTGAGCTTCATCAGCTACGCCCGGCCGGACCAGCGCGCGGGCTTTCGACAATTTGCTCGGTTGATCGCGCGTTCGATGGCCATGTTGTTCGACGCCCGGCCGCACTGGGGCAAGGTGTGCCCGCTGGCGTCGGACGAGTTGCAGCGGCTTTATCCGGGCTTCGGCGAGTTCGAGGAAGTGCGCCGCCAGCTCGATGCCGACGGCGCGTTTGCGAACGAGTGGGTACGGCGGATATTCTCGTTCATCGGCAGCTACTAAAGCCGACCGGCTCGTTTGTTCTTGACTTGGGTATCGACATTCAGGTTGATAGGGTCACCGCGTCCCAGGTTTGTCCGCGCAGCGGGCTACCCTGGGTCGCGATGGCTCGGGGAGCCGCTTCGGCGACTCGCAGATAGCCCCGGCCGATGGCTTCGAGGCCGGGGTGGAAGGCGCGGACCGGTTGAAACCGGTCCGGAGGAATATTGGGTTCGAACGTGGGCGAAACGACTCTCGCCGATTCGCCCGCCCACTCAGACGATTTTCACCTCGAAGTCATCGAAGCCCTGTGGCGTTGGTTCGGTGACGTTGTAGGACCAGGTGGTTGGCCGCACCGCTTTGATCGCGCCGACGCTCGTATCCGCGTAGAATCCGAACGCGCTTCCCGAATTGGTCGAGTCGAGATACGAGACCAGCGCCAACCGAATGGACGAGGCGATCACGCGACTATTCTGGTAGCCGTCGAAGAAACTCGTGGTTCGGAACCGGGTCACCGTCGCTGGAATCTTGTACGTTCCCGAACCATCGTCGGCCCCCGTGTAGCCCGCGAACAAGCGACTATCGCGGAACGCGCCGACCAGCACGCTCCCGACGTTGCCGTTCACGAACAGATCGCTCGACGAGACGACGCCCGTGACGCGCAGTGACGAGAGAGCGTTCGCGGTCGGTGCCACACCATCG
>JANLUE010000634.1:0-2249 GCA_031363325.1 Gemmataceae bacterium | reverse complement strand
GTCAGCGGTCCTCGCGAGGCCGGGGTCGGGCCGACATCGCGCGGTCTAAGGCAAGTCAGACGAAACCTCGTTCGCCGCCTTGTCGGTCAGCGTGTCGAGGTTGGCCCCCGACAGTCGGCCGATGAACCAATCGAAACCACTGCCACCTGTCAGTGTGTCGGCCGCGAAATCCTCAACGACGGTCGCGGTCGAAATTACATAGCCGCCATTCAGCCCGCCAGCCAATGTGCCCCGAAGGTGGCTGATCCGCCAGCTCTATTTGTCCTTTCCTGCAATCAACCCGACTTCGCGACCGACATGCCCGAGGATGTCGAGCGCCCGATCGATGTCCGAATCCGACAGGCCGGCTGTCACCGTGATGCGTACTCGCGGCGAGTTCATCGGCACGACGGGATAAAAGATCGGGACCACGAACAGGCCTCGCTCGCGGCATATTTTGACGAACTGAAGAGTTTGATCCTGATCGTCGAACAGAAGCGGAATGATCGGCGACTCGGTCCGAGTTGTGCGAAAGCCCAAGGCAAGGATGCCCTTCAAGAACCGTGACGAAATGTTTCGCAAACGCTCGACACGATCTGGCTCGCGCTCAAGGATCTCGAGAGCCTTCAACGCCGCGGCGACGATAGGTGCCGGCGACGCCGTGCTAAACATGTATCCGCGGCTGTTGTGTCTCAAGAAGCAGGCCAAGTCCGCGGAAGTCGCGACGAATCCGCCTTGGCTGCCAAGGGCCTTCGATAGCGTTCCCATTTTGAAGTCGATCGCGTCGGCCGGAAGCCCAAAATGCTCCTGAACGCCTCGCCCCGTGCGGCCGACAACTCCAATGCTGTGCGCTTCATCGACCATGAGCAATGCGCCATGACCATGACAGAGGCCGATGATCTCGGGGAGAGGCGCAATGTCGCCATCCATGCTGAAAACGGCATCGACGACCACCAGGGTTCGTCGACCACCGGCTTGATTCAATCGATTCTCCAAATCCGACAAATCATTGTGACGAAAAAGGAGAAATTCCGCACCGGATACCTTGCAGCCGTCGACGATGCTCGCATGATTCAATTCGTCGCCAATCACCACATCGCCCGATCCGACAATTGCGCCAATCGTCGCAAAATTAGTTTGGAACCCGGCCGGAAAGACGATGGCCGCTTCCGCGGCCATGAATCGTGCAATTCGGCTTTCCAGCCTGCTATGTAAGGTCGAAGTGCCCGAAATTAATCGAGCCCCATGAGCACCAACGCCAAACGCTTCGATTGCCTCGATCGTGGCTTCACTCAATTCCTTGTGGCCAACGAGCCCCAAGTAGCTGAACGAGGACAGCATGAGTGCGGACGCGCCAGCCGATTCGCAAGTCGAATGATCGATCCGATCGAACGGCGTGTCGTAGAAATACTGGCCGCGTGACTTGAGAGACCTTGCAAACTTGTTCCGATCGATCAACGATCCGACGAAAGCCGCACGACGGGCCGCCCCGTCCGGGCCACTGGGCCGCGTTTCCGCCAGATGCCGGGATAGTTCTCGCAGCGTTGGGAATGTGTAAACCGCGTCCGGCGCGACCGCGCGGCCCAACTTTGCCATGATCGCCGCGGAGACCCGGGCCGCGCCAAGTGAATCGATTCCCAAGCGCAACAGCGATTCGTCGGGATCGATTCGCGTGACGATCTGATTCGACTCTTGATTCAAGCACGCGACGACAATGTCGTGCAACTCGCGGATCAAGTCGCCCGATACGGCCAGTGGCGTGGTGACTGACTCGTCGGCGTGCAAATCCGACGCATGCACGACTTCGAGCGATCCATTCAGGAGGCCCGCGCGGCAGGCCCGGCGCTGAACCTTGCCGCTCGTCGTGCGCGGGAACGACCCCGGCCGAACGAATACAATCCGCGCGACGGCCACCTCGAATTCTTCGGCCACGGCCGCGCGAATTCGGCCGGCAAGACTCTCGGCCTCGGTCGCGTTCGACTTGGCAGTTCGCGTGAAGGCTCTGTCGGCCTCAATCACGATGCCGACACTCGCGCTTCGGCCGCCATCGAGTTCGACGGCGGCGCACGAATTGACCTGCGCGAAGGGACACACGAGTCCGATGGCCGCTTCAATGTCCTGGGGGTATAGATTTCGGCCGCGAATGATGATCACGTCCTTGGTCCGACCCGTCACGTACAGTTGATTCTCGTGGAGGAAGCCGAGATCGCCGGTTCGCAGAAATGGACCTTCGCCGTCGGCCAATCGCGCCCCGAAGGCCACTTCCGTCG
>JANLUE010000607.1:0-4830 GCA_031363325.1 Gemmataceae bacterium | reverse complement strand
CGTGTAAAAGCCCACGCGCCAAGCCCGTGGAACTGATGGGGATGTCAATCGCATTATCAACCGGAAGCTCGTTAGCCCACCGGGTGAACTCCGATGAACAATCTTGCTTCATTTGACGCCGATTGAGACGGCAAGCTCCTTCGGGGTTCACCCGGTGGGCTTACGCCCGACCGGCTCGCCTTATCGTTGCCGCGACGATAACCGTCGAATGTGTCATTGACCGCGTGCGGACTCAATCCGCTAAGACAACGCCATGCTCTGGTACGTCAACGAAGGCGATTCGGGGTCGATCTTCCTGGGTGCCCTGATTGGGCTCCTGGTCGGCGCGGCGTGCGCGGCGGGGCCGCTGGCCATTGGCCTGTCGCGCGGGCAGCAGATGCTCGCGTGGATCGGGGTCGCGATCACCGTGTTCTTCGGCCTGATTTTGTCGTTCGTCGCCATCCTGCCGGCCGGCGGGTTCGTGGCCTATCTGTTGATGACGCCGCCACTCGAAAGGAAACGGGGCCGGCGGCACAATCGACGACCGCGCCTCGACCGCAATTGGGCCGACAATTATGCCTACGAGGCTCGCAAGCGGCGCTTTCGCGAAAGCGAAGATCGTCCGCGCGAGCGGGAACTCGACGACCGACCGGAAATCGTGGACGAGGTCGAACTTGAACGAGCGCCCGAACCGAAAGTCGCACCGCGGCCGGCCGTTCACCCGGTGCTCGCGGAAGTACGTCGCCAGATGGGCCAACCGCCGCGACTGTTTAGCGAATCGGAACTGAAGGCAATCTCGATTCCGGCCCCACGCTGGCTGGCCGACGACGAACTGTCGATCGTCGGTCGCGATCAGCGGGCCGTCCTCACGCTCGGCGAGGTCTTCTGGGGTGCCATCGTTCGAGCTGATCCCGCCCTCGCCCGGCCCGGCCCGCTCGACCATCCGGCGACGATCGTCTACTCGCGCGACCCGGCCATCATTCGCGATCCGGAACTTCTGACCGCGCTCGCCGCGCGGGTGCAACACCTGTCCTCCGTCGATCGGCGGGTCTTCAACCGCGAGGTTCCGAGCGACATCACCGGTGGGATGGCCGTTTACCTGACGACGGTGCTTGTGGGTCGAATCCACGTGCCGTACCGCGTGCTCGTTGGCCCGTTGGTGCCGATCGTGATTCGCTACGATACGCCGGCCGCGTTGATCGGGCCGATGCGGTTCTGGCCGACGGAGTTTCGCAAGCCCTGGGAGGAGGAAGCGAAGTCGCGCGTCGCCGCCCGACCAACACTTACGTTGGCTCCGCCGGCCATCGACCTCTTGCGCCGCTTGGCCGTCGCGAAAAACTTCGAAGGCGACTGGTGCTTGCGGGTTCGGATCGACCGGGACGTGGACGGTTCCAACGTGGAGATTCAACACAAACTCGCCCCCCTCGACCTGGACCCGGTTCGCGACCGGCAGTTTCGCGGCGGAGGCGTCGTGGTCGCCTTGCCGACGGACCAGATCGAGGAACTACGTGGCCTGGAGATTGGCGTGGAAGTGGTCGGCGGAAAAGAACGGCTGGTGATTCGATAAGAATGTGGGCATCGGGATTCGTCGATTTCTTAGCCAAGGAGTGGCCGTGAATGTTCGAGTGAAAGTCCTGTTCGAGACCGTGGACGCGAAGTCCCACGCCGAAATGACGTCGATGGCTCGCGTGATCGCGGACTGCAGAGAGAGCGTTCGCGTGTTCCCCGACTCCAAGCCGAACACGCTCGTCGCTGAGTTCACGATGAAATCGGGGCTCCAAATTGTCGCCGTGGATCGCATTGATGATGTCTTGCGCGACCTCGTCGGCGGGTGCGATTCAACGATCCAATTCCCGCGAACGCCCGATGAAGAAGCCCGAGCGAAGCGAAAGAACGCCCAAGCCAGGGCCCGGCGTCGAGCCAACCGAACACGCTTCGCGACCACCGAATCGACCAATGCGATCTCGGCTCGACCAACGAACGATGGTATCACATACGGCTGGCCCAGATTGCCCAATCGTCGCCCGAAACGACGAAGTGTGAAGTTGAGCAGGCGCGTTCGCAATCATCGGAGTTTGGCTGCGCAATCCAGTTGCTTATGCCACGATTTCGGCCCGCCAACCGCAATTCTCGGCGCGTTTGCCTTTTTCCGAGTTCTGGCATCGAGCTTGCTTCATTGTTGGTCGGCCGCCGGGTGGCTGGAACGCGGTATGGGCGACGCGGACCACTAGCCGGCGGCCTGTTTTTCACTTCTCCTCAAAATCAACTCACTCCGCACTCGGCAAGATTCCTCCCAGACGCTGATCGAGTCGGGCCGACACAATTCCCATCAACACATGTAAGTTCATTACTTCGTTCAACTCGACGCGCTTCCACGGCTTCTTCTTGCCTTCGATTTTGATCGCCAGTTTGTCGCCAACCCGTTCGACGGTGGCGATCTCGCTCCAGCGCCGGGTGTCCTTGCCCACGGTGATTCCACCCGTGTGGATGAGGACCGGGCCAAACGAAAGCATGTCGCCCGCTCGGTACTGGGCGTACAGTTTCGGGAACAGCCGGCGAAACGTTTCTCGTTGAATCCGTTCGCCAAGGTCGGAAAAGTCGGTGAGGATCGACGAGACGCCGACCATTTCACCATCCGCCCGGCCGAGGTTGATGGCGGTGCCGAACAGCTTGCCGCCGCTCTTCTTCAAGTCGTACCACACTTCGTCGAGGGAATCGGGTCGATTGAGCTTCGCCTTGTCCGGCAATCCCGTGATTTGAACGAGCACGATCTCGTCCCACGGCAACGCGACGACCCGGCCGCGATGCCACAAAAACAGACCCGTCGGGTAGTCGAGCACCCACATCCGTCGGCCCGCGACCGCGAAGCCGATGAGATAGAGCCCGATTCCCGGAACGACGAAGAGGCCCGCCAACATCAAGATGAGGAGCTTGATGTGTCGCCAGGCCGGCCAGGGGATTTCGCCGGTCCACACGAGGTAATGGAACACCGCGACCGCCAAAACGATGATCACACCAACGATGAATCGCCAGGCGACGCTCGTCGGATTGGTCCGATGTACGGCCAACGGCTCGCCGAGCCGACTCGTGATCTCGGTCAGGTCGGCGTCGATGTCGCGCGAGCGCTCGTCGATCGGTTCTTGGTCGTCTTCCATCGTCGAATGGGGCAGAGGGTGCGTTGGGGTATAGGGTATGGGCACGGGGCGAATACTTTAATGGAGTCTCCGTCCCTCCGTTCTCCGAAAGTCGTCACATGCTCGTTGTCATGAAGTCCGGGGCGTCGCCGGTTCAAATCGCCCGGGTCATTGATACCATCCGGACGCTCGACCTCACGCCGCATCCGCTGCCCGGCGCGACGCGGACGGCGATCGGCATCACCGGGAATACCGGAGCCGTCGATTCGCGGGCGCTTGAAGTCCTGGACGGCGTGTCCGAGTGCATTCGCGTCACCAAGCCGTTCAAGCTCGCCAGCCGCGAGATGCACCCGGCCGACACCGTCATTCCCATGACCCAAGGAACGGTCGGGCCGGGCAACTTCACGATCATCGCCGGTCCGTGTTCGGTCGAGACGGAAGCGATGATCCTGAAGACGGCCGAGTTCCTGGTCGAGAATGGCGTGAAGTTTCTGCGGGCCGGTGCCTTCAAGCCGCGCACGAGCCCCTATGCGTTTCAGGGCATGGGCCTCGAAGGCTTGCGCATCTTGAAAAAAGCTCGCGAGCGGACCGGGATCGCCATCGTTACCGAGCTGATGGACACGGAACACGCCGCTGCCGTCGAAGAGGCCGTCGACATCATCCAGATCGGCACGCGGAACATGCAGAACTTTTCGCTGTTGAAACGAGTCTCGCAAACCCGCAAGCCGGTGCTATTGAAACGCGGCATGAGCGCGACGCTCGAAGAATGGCTGATGGCCGCCGAGTATGTGATGTCCGGCGGCAACTATCAGGTGATCTTGTGCGAACGCGGCGTGCGGACGTTCTCCGACCACAGCCGCAACACGCTCGACCTTTCGGTTATCCCGCCGGCCAAGTCCCTCTCACACTTGCCGATCTTCGTGGACCCGAGCCACGGTACCGGCAAGCGCGCGTACGTTCCCGCGATGTCGCTTGCCGCATTGGCCGCCGGGGCCGATGGCCTGATCGTCGAAGCGCACCCGGAGCCGGACCGAGCGATGTCTGACGGGGCGCAATCGCTCGACTTCGCCGGGCTCAAGGCGCTGCTCGGTTCGCTCAAGCAATTGGCCGGACCGTTGGGCCGGACGATGAACTGAGCCCGATGATTTTCGAGAACGAACCCCGGCCGATGGCTTCGAGGCCGGGGTTCGTAAACCAAAGCTCACAACGCTTGACTCGGAGTTCTGCTCATGCAACCGATCCTCTCCCGCCGTGGTTTTCTGGCCGCCTCGGCCGCGACGCTCGCGGTGCCGGAACTCGTTCATGCCGCCGAGCCGAAAAAACTCGTGCTAATCGCCGGCCCGCCGAGCCACGGGCCAGGCGCGCACGAGTTCAACGCCGGCGTCCAACTGCTGGCGAACTGCCTCAAGGGATTCCCCGGCCTCGACGTGAGCGTTCACCTGAGCGGCTGGCCGAAGTACCGCGCTGCCTTCGACGATGCGGCCGGCATCTTGATCTACGCCGATGGCGGCAAGGGTCACCCGGCCGTCCAACAGGATCGACTCGAGTTTCTCGGCGGTTTGATGAAGAAAGGCGTCGGCCTGATGTGCGGGCACTACGGGGTCGAAGTGTTGAAGGACAAGGGCGGGCCGGAGTTTCTCGACTGGATCGGCGGGTACTACGAACACGAATGGTCGTGCAACCCGATCTGGCGGCCGGAGTTCAAGGAGTTCCCCAA
>JANLUE010000594.1:0-1553 GCA_031363325.1 Gemmataceae bacterium | reverse complement strand
GGCTAACGCCCCCCGGCTCGCCTTTTCCGAAACTCCGGTTCTCACCGTGATTCGGGTTTAGATTGAAAACCGGAGATTCGGAATTGGCGAGCCGAGGGGCGTTAGCCCGCAAGGGCTTCCCTCAGTTGTTTGATTGGAAGGGCAAGCAAACACGCCGTCACCCGAGGGGCTAACGCCCCCCGGCTCGCTTATCCCTTCTGCTTCGGCGAGGGGGATCCAATCAGTGGTCAAAATCCGCCGTTCCTGGGGAACTTTCTTCCACCCCGGCTACTCGAAAGGTATACTCAAGTCGATCTTCCCATGCGCTTGTCCTTCTTCCACAACCGGGCCACCGTTCCGTGCCTTCTGGCCGGCCTGATCGGCGCTGGACCGAGCTTCACTCAGGATGAACTGGGCCAGACGCCGCGACCCAAGGCCGAGGGGCCGGTTCGCACGCCGACCGACAAGGAACGCGTGCAACTCGATCGGACGCTCGACTGGTTTAAGGTCGTAGCCGACGGGCCGTTTCGACTTCGCGGCAAGTTGGAGAACCTGTCGCTCGAACAGGAACGGCTCGGGCGGGTTGAGGAGAAGGCGTACAACTACGTTCTTTCACACGCCAGCAAGCAGCCCCTCGAACGACTTCGCGAATACGCCGACAAGGATGTGCCGATCGCCAATTTGTTCGCCGACGTTCGCCTCGAATATCGCTCCGATCTATTGCACTACAAGGGCGTGCTTCGCGACCTGCAGAAACTGAAGCCGACCGACGACCTTCGTGGGATCGACGAGATTCAGGATCTGTACGAAGCCTGGATCGTGCCCGACGGGGCGAGCAATTTCGTCTGCCTCGTCGTTTCGGAACTCCCCGAGGGAATGAAGACGGGGACCGAACTCGATCGCAAGGTCGCGTTCGATGCGTTCTATTTCAAACACTATCATTACGAAACTCGCGAGAAAAAGGCGGACGGCAAACATCAATGGCGGGCCGCCCCCCTGTTTCTCGGTCGATCGTTCGAGGACCTCGGCCCGCCCGACACGGCCCGGCCGTTCACCGGCAGCATGTTGGCCGGCGTTCTCGGCGGTTTGACCACGATCATTCTGATCGCCCTGGGCCTTGGGCTCTGGTTCCGGCGTGGCGATCGGCATGTCCGATCCCGGGCCAACAACCGGATCCACGAAGCAGTGACCTTCGATAATGTGCCGGGCGACGAAGTCCCGGTGAACCGAATTTCCGAGCACCTGTAACCCTCACGCAAGGGAGTCCGCGGTGTCCACACAACCCGAAGCGGACCCGGTCGATACGACGGCCAAGCCAGCCAAAGGCGGGGCCCCCGTCATCCGGCGGACCGAAGTGGCCGAAGAAGAAGTCGGCACCCGCGTGATGAACCGGCACGTGCCGGCCTGGGTGATCTCCGGCGCGATCCATGTGGTCGTGATCGGGGTTGCGATGATCTTCCTCTCGGGGCCGAAAGACCTCGGGGCGAACACCAACGACCTCGTCACGACGAACGTCGACGATCCCAAAGAAGACGAACCGAACCTGACCAACGAAGATGTCGGCTTCGACGCCG
>JANLUE010000055.1:0-4025 GCA_031363325.1 Gemmataceae bacterium | reverse complement strand
GGAGCTATCGAGTACGAACCCGCCTTCTGGAACCCGCCCCCCTTCGTAAGCACCACGTTGTAGGGCACGCTCACACCTTCAACCGTCACCAAACACTGATACGTGCCGGCCACCATGTCCTTCTTTGGCACCGCCAGCGTCTTCGGGCACCGCGTACCGATCGCGGGCGGCAACTACTTCCGACAACTGCCGACCTGGCTGATCCGCCCGGCGATTCGCCGCTGGCATCGCCGCATCGATTCGCCGCTCGTGATGTACTTCCACGTCTGGGAACTCGACCCGGAGCAGCCGAAGATCTCTGCCGCGTCGTTCGTCTCGCGTGTGCGGCACTATCGCAACATTCACCGCATGGAAGGCTACCTGGACTACTTCCTGAATCGCTACTCGTTCACGAGCGCCGCCGACTATCTCGGCCTGACCAACGACCCCGTGGCCATCGCGCCGCGAAGCGTCGACACGCCGATCGAACGAACTTACCCCGTGCCTCTGGGCGATCGAACGCCGGTGACGGTCGTCGTGCCGTGTTACAACGAGGAATTGATCCTCCCCTACCTGGCGAACACGCTCGCGAGCGTCGAGGCCCGCCTTCAGTCCGACTACGCGATCACGTTCGTCCTTGTCGACGACGGCAGCCGCGATGGAACCTGGGACGGACTACAAGCGACGTTCGCCGACCGACCCGGATTCGAACTGTACCGGCATGCACACAATCAGGGCGTGGCCGCCGCGATCATGACCGGCCTGCGCCGGGCCCGGACGGAGATCGTCTGTTCGATCGATTGCGATTGCACGTACGATCCGCACGAACTCGCGAACATGATCCCGAAGTTGCGGCCGGGCGTCGACCTCGTCACCGCCTCGCCGTACCACCCGGAAGGCCACGTCCGCAACGTCCCCGGCTGGCGACTGAAGCTCTCCAAGACCGCGTCGTGGCTTTATCGCCGGGTACTTCGGCAGAAGCTATTCACGTACACGAGTTGCTTCCGCGTCTATCGGCGGAGTGCCGTCGCCGGCCTCGAACTTCGCCGAACGAACTTCCTGGGCATCGCCGAATTGCTCGGCCGACTCGACCTGGCCGGCGCGCGCATCGTCGAGTTCCCGGCCACGCTCGAAGTCCGCATGCTCGGCCGATCGAAGATGAAAACTCTTCGCACCATCTTCGGCCACCTGCGCTTGATGACGCGACTCCTGGCGATGCGCCTCGCCGGCACTTCAGCGAAGGCGACGAAGCCACCCGAAACTGAATCGGCGAGCGGGGCTAGCCCCGACCTCGAAGCCATCGGCCGTTCTTGACCCGGACGCCACACTCTCGCAGAACCCGGACCTTTCTGGACGGAGCTACTCGCGGACCTTGCTCTTCGGGTCGACCTTCCGCAGCTTCTTCGTGCGTTCGACTTCCTCGGGGGCGAGTTGCCATTCCTTGCCGTCCTTCTTCGCCCGCACGAGCTTCAGCGAATCGAGCTCGACATCGCCAGCGTACCGGCAGAATACGCGAATCTTGCCCTTCAACGTCGCCTTGAGCGGGTCGTCCTTGTCCGGAACGATCGCGAATCCCTTGGCCGGCCGTTCCTTCTCGGGAATGTAGTCCGGGTTCGGTTGCTCAAAGCGCAGGAACGACAGGTAGCCCCAGGCCGTGTCGGCGTCTTCGCCTTGATCGAGCTTGCGGCCCTCGAGCACGACCTTGCCATCGAGCAGCACGTCGAACGAGACGACGCGGCCCGCCTGGGCCTCGCTGGCGACGAATAGCAAAACGAACGCGGCCCCCAGTCGACAAAAGTGCGTGGACATGTGAAACGCTCCAGTGAATTCTTCCAACTCTCGATCGTTTATCCCTTCAGGTCGACGCAGGCCATCGATGAACTACCGCGCACGTACATCCGCGTGCCGACGAACGCGGGGTGCGCGTACAGGCCGGCCTCGTCCGCGAACACCTTCCCACGCGAGAGCGCTTCAAACTTCGCCGCCTTCGGGTCGAACAAGATCAGCTCGCTTTCGAGCGTGATCGCGAGTGTTCGCGTCTCGGTCGCCACGATCGCGCCGTACTGCGCGAACGCCTTGTCGTCCTCGGACCACAATTCCTTCAGGCCATCGGCGAGGTTCAGGCAATAGAGTCGCCTCCAGATTCCGAAGGTACGGTCGCCGACCACGACCGGGGTATGCGAGTCGGGCGATAGGCCGCGCTGTCGGGCAATGGGCTTCGGGTCGATCGCGCCGCCGGATTTGAATCCGTAAAGCTTTGTGCCGTTGTTCTCGAGTGCGACGAGCAGCTTCTCGCCAGCGCGAACGGGCGTCGGCACGTTGAAGCGGCTTTCGGCGTCCGGGGCGAGTCGCCACAGGCGCTTGCCGGTCGCGACCGACCAGCCGCCGAGCGAATCCTGATCGTACCCGACGACCTGGCTCGTCCCGCCGAACTCGCCCGCGAGGAACGAACCGTACGAGGCCGGCTTGCCCGGCGACTTCCAGACGACGGTGCCCGTCTTCGGCTCGAGCGCGACCAGGGCCGCGTCTTTCGCGCCGGGATTGATGATTAGCTTTCCATCGACGACGAGGGGCGACGAACAACACCCCCATTTGCGATCGTCCTCCGCTCCAAACTTGTCGCGGGTGTCCATGTCCCAAACGACTTTGCCGGTCTTCAACTCCAGGCAGGCCAGATGGCCGAATGCGCCATGGACGAACACGAGGTCATTGTGAATGAGCGGAGTCGCCCGAGGCGAAGTGCCGTAGTCGAGTTGGCCGAGCGCGGGGTACTGGTAGGTCCACGCTTGGGAACCGTCCGTCGCTTTCAAACAACGGAACACGTCGACCGTGTCCATCACGGCGCGATCGGAGTAGAGGATGAATTCGTTGGTCGCGGCCACGCCACCGAGGCCGCGCGAAAGGACCGGCACCTCCCAGACGGGCTTCAACGAAGCGGGGAGCTTGTCCGGCAACCACGCGACGCGGCCATCGCGGTTCGGCCCCCGCCAGCCGGTCCAGCCGGCGGGAGCGCCGTCGGCTACTTTTTTTTGACGTCCGATACTGGCACGGTCACGAAGCCTTCCTTCGTTTCCATGGCCGTGCAAAGCTCCTTGTTCTTGCCAATCGCGAGCAGCGACTTCTGGATCGCGTCGCGCTCGGTCGCCGCGAGTTTCTCGCTCGCGAAAGCGACGATGAACGGAACGGCGGCCGTCTCGCCCACGACGCGAAGGTCCCCCTTCTTGATCGTCCCGCATCCTTCAAGGAGCGGTTGGGCGTACGACGAGATCACGGTCGCCGTCTTCGAGCCGCTCTTGAACGATTCGATCACGGCGACGGCTCCTTCGGAGCACGAGCCGCAACTCTCGCGCTTCTCCGGCACCGATACTCCAGCGTCCTTCAGCACGGTCAGCGCGGCCGAGTACTTCTCGTCGCACTCGGGCGTGCCGAAGATCAATCGATAACCCTTCAGGTCGGAGGGGCTGATCGCCGGGTCGGCGGTCGCGACGACGAACATCCCGGTCATGGTCGTCTTGCCATCCTTGCCGCTCAGACTCGCGATCGGGACGGCCGGGATCTTGTTGGCCTTCGTCTCGGCGCGGACCACGGATTCCTTGCCGATGATCAAGTCGGCCTTGCCCGCCGACTTCTTCTTCAACGCGTCGGTCAGCGATTCGGCGAAAAACACCTTCACCGAACGGCCGATGTCCTTGCCGACTTGCTCGGCGAGTTTCTCGTAGTCGCGTTGCGCGTAACCCTTGACGCACGGGCACGCGAGCGGCGCGGCGAGCGGATCCATGACGATGAGCGTCAATGGTTCGCTCAGCGAATCGGCGAGCGCCGGCGCGGCCAACCCGGCGGCCATCGCGGCCAGGGCATTGCGGCGTGTGATTGGGGTGTTCATGGATGTTTCCCGTGGGCGAAGTTGGGTCGACAAATTCAGCGTCCGGTGGCACAGGTTTCCAACCTGTCCGAGGCGTTTCTTGCGTTGGCGACGCTCTCTGCGGTTCCCGACAGGTTGGAAACCTGTGCCACAAGCCACGTGGCACAGGTTTTTAACCTGTGCG
>JANLUE010000485.1:0-1724 GCA_031363325.1 Gemmataceae bacterium | reverse complement strand
GTCGGCTACCAAATCGAAGCGATCGCCAACCTTCGCCAAGAGGTCGTCGATGACCTTATGAACGAGCGGCGTCCACGCGGCGAGGGCGCTCGGCGTGAACCCCCGGTTGCCGAGCACGCGGAGCCGATGGTGGTCCGGCCCATCCTTCATCAACATCATGTCGGAGTTGAGTCGTAGGAAATCGGCCACGGGCGAGGTGTCGCCGGTCGCGAGGAATTGATGCGCCAGCACGCGGACCCGGTCGGCGCTGAGGCGCGGGTCGCGGAACAAGGCGACCACGTCGGCATGCCGCGTGACGACCCAGGCGTGCACGTCGGCCGCCCAATGGATCGGGTCATGTTCGCGGAGCCAGGCGAGGGCCGGGTAAGGATCGATGAGAACGGCCGGGTCGGTCAGGGACGGAACGGACATGAGCGGCTCCGCATTCGGGCGTCCCTATATTACGCGGTTCGCGCCGAGACGGATTTACTCGGATGATTCGGATTGGGGATCGGTCGAAGTCACTCGACTTTCAAAAGTGCCAAGCAGGACGAAACATTGTCGATCGCGTCGTGCATTCGTTCGAGTCAATCGGGGTCGGTTATGGATTCGAGTCGAACGGCGAACTTGGTCGTCGGCTCGCCGAACCGCTTACGGGCAAGTTTCAAGATGTGCCGTCGCGTGGTCCTCAAATCGCCTTCGGTCCGGCCTTCCTTCAAGCCTTCGTCCTTGGCTTCTTTCCGCAACGCTTGCGCAATGGTCATGCCCTCGGTCTCGTTGAAGACGTACCGATCGTCCGAAATCCGGAGCATCCGTCACGAATCCTCAAGGTCGGGGTCGCGGCGACTGACGGATTCCGGCCAGCGAGGCCGTACCATGACGCGATGCCGACTCGCTGGCCCAAGGCCGTCCCATTGCTGCTGCTGGCCGGCTTTCTGGCGTACGCCAATAGCTTTACGAAGACGTTCACGTTCGACGACGAAGCGTGGCTGACGGGCGAGGCCTTGCTCGACGAGCCGGCCGCGTACTTCAAGTCGCTGCGCGGTCGGCCGCTTCTCGCCGCGACGAATCTATTGATGCATAACGTCGGCCGGAACAACCCGGTGCCGCACCATGTCCTGAACCTCGCGATTCACCTGGCCGCGACGCTCGCGTTGTTCGGCTTGATTCGACGAACGCTGCTCCTGCCCCGATTCCGGCATCGCTTCATCGACCGGGCCGACCAACTCGCGTTCGCCGTGGCATTGCTCTGGATGTTGCATCCGCTCCAGGTGCAGAGCGTGACGTACTTGATCCAGCGCGGCGAGTCGATGGCCGGGCTGTTCTACTTGTTGACGCTGTACTCCGTCCTACGTGGCAATGCGGGTCGAAGGCGCTTCGGCTGGTACACCTTGGCGATTGTGTGCCTCGTGCTCGGCTTCGGCTCGAAGGAGACGATGGTCACGGCCGGGCTCACGGTCGTGTTGTTCGACCGGGTATTCCTGACGAAATCGTGGCGTCGCCTCGTGCGCCGGCGCTGGATCTTCTACGCGTTCTTCCTGCTCGTATGGGCGTTGTTCGTGGTGTGGAACACGTCGCGGTCGATCGAGTCGGAGGGGGGCGTCGGGTTCACGATGGAATCCGTCACGCCGAAAACCTACCTGTTCACGCAGGCCGGCGTGCTGGTCTATTACCTCCGGTTGTGCTTCTGGCCGCGTGGGTTGTCGATCGACTATCAGGGGTGGCCGTGGGCGAACACTTTGGTC
>JANLUE010000481.1:0-1883 GCA_031363325.1 Gemmataceae bacterium | reverse complement strand
CGGCGGCGACAACGCCACGATCAAACTGAACCTGCGGAGCGAGCCGCAACCGGACGGCTATCTGATCATCGACCCGGCGTGCGGCGGGCAAGTTCGCATCGATTCGGATGGCTACATCGTCGGCGCGCCCGAGTTAGTGCTCGAAGTCTCGGCGAGTACCGCGAGCCTCGACGCGAACGCGAAACGTCGCCTCTACGAGGCGAGCGGAGTTCGGGAATACGTACTCTGGCGCGTCTACGATTCGGAAGTGGAATGGTTCGTCTCGAAGTCCGGCGTGTTTCAGCCGCTTGCGAAAATCGACGGGATTTATCGAAGCGAAGTGTTGCCCGGGCTCTGGCTCGACCCGGCCGCCTTGCTCAATCGCGACTTCGATCGAATCGACGAAGTCTCCAAGCTCGGCCTCGCCGCGCCCGAACACGCGGCGTTCGTCGCCGAACTGAACCGCCGAGTCCAGGGATCGACACCATGAAGACGCGAATTGCCGTTCACGGGGCCTGCGGGCGGATGGGCCAGCGACTCGTCGCGCTGGCGCACGAAGACCCGGAAATCAAAGTGGTCGCCGCCATCGATGGGCCGACACACCCCCACCAGGGTCGCGATGCGGGGGAACTCGCGGGCGTCGGGTTGCTCGGCGTCGCGGTCACGCCGGCATTGCCGATCGAAGTTCATCCGGAGGTGTTGATCGATTTCTCCGTGCCCGAAGCGACGATGGCCATCGTGAAAGCGTGCGAGGCCCGCCAGATACCGGTTGTGATCGCCACAACGGGTCATTCGGTCGAACAGCGCCTCGAGATCGAATCGGCCGCCCATCGAACGGCCGTGCTGTTCTCGCCGAGCATGAGCCTCGTCGTGAACCTGCTCTTCAAGTTGGCCAAAGATGCCGGTGTCGCGCTCAAGGGCAAGGGCTTCGATGTCGAGATCGTCGAACGACATCACCGCTTCAAGAAGGACTCGCCGAGCGGAACGGCCATGCACTTCGCGCGCTTGCTCCAGGAGGCGATGGACGTGCCGGACTTGGTGCACGGCCGCGAGGGGATCGTCGGCGAACGGCCCGCCACGGAGATCGGCGTGCACGCGATTCGGGCGGGCGACAACGTCGGCGAACATACCATCATCTTCAGCGCCCTCGGGGAGACGATGGAGCTCGTCCACAAAGGCTTCAGCCGCGACAGTTACGCGCGCGGCGCGCTGACGGCCGCCAAGTTCCTGGCCGGCAAGCCCGCCGGCCGCTACGCGATGAGCGATGTGCTGGGGTTGTGAAGGCGGCCGGGCGATCAACATCGCTCCGCTCGTCGCGCCAAAAATATTTTGGCCAACCCAACCCAACCAGGCTACCTTCTCTTTAAGCCGTTACCCTCCATCGAGATACACCATGAAGTCGTTCGCCGTCGTCGCGTTGCTTGTCGCGTTCGGGGCCGCTCAGGCGCAGGCGCCCGCCAAGATGCCCAAGGTCGTCGAGGAGATGGACGCCAAGGTGTTGGCCGACATCGTGAAGATCGTTCGTACCGATTTCGATTCCGACTTGGGTCGCGTCGTGTGGTTGGTCGAGGCCAAGGGGCCGGCTCCGTTTCCGCTGCTCGTCGTGCGCTTCTTCGATGCCGACGATGTCGAGTTCGAGGCCCGGTTCATCGACTGGCAGCACGGTTCGCGGACGACCGGCGAACGGACGCGGGCGATCCTGGTGATGCCGGGTGGATCGGAGACCCTGGCTCGGACGAAGCGGATGCTCGTCGCACTGCCGCCGTCGGCTCGTTAGAGCGCTTTTCGAGTTGATGTAGCGTGTGCGACCGCGACCCCGGCCTCGAAGCCATCGGCCGGGGCTATCTGATTGTCGCTGAAGCGGCTCCGGAACTTGGATCGCTTCGCGATCTCAAACTTTGGTC